>NZ_JBJLSI010000002.1:0-260369 GCF_050871945.1 Kineococcus deserti
CCCCCACACGCCCAGCACCCCCGCAGCAAAACCCCCCCCCGCCCCCCCCCCCCCCCCCCCCCCCCCCCCCCCCCCCCCCCCCCCCCCCCCCCCCCCCCCCCCCCCCCCCCCCCCCCGGGGCGCTCGTCGGCTCGCACACCACCAACGGGGACGTCGTGCTGGAGCAGATCGACCTCGCCGTGGCCGAGGGGCTGGCACCGGACCGCTTCCTGTCGATCCACACGCAGACCATCACCGACCCCGCGCTGCGGCAGGCGATCGTCGACCGCGGCGCGTGGATCGAGTTCGACGACGTCGGGCAGGGCGACGACGCGCCGACGCTGGGGCTGGTGCTCGACAGCCTCGAGGCGGGACAGGCCGGCCGCCTCCTGCTGTCCCACGACGCGGGGTGGTTCGACCCCGCCCTGCCGGGCGGTGGGACCCCCCGGCCGTTCACGGACCTGACCGGCTCGTTCCTGCCGGCACTGCGGGCGGCGGGTGTCGACGCGGACGTCGTCGACGACCTGTGCGTCCGCAACCCGTTCCGCGCCTTCGCGCGGTAGTCACCGCCGTCCGTCGGGATCGTCAGCGATCTCGCACCCATCAAGCGTGACCGCGAGATCGTCACGGCTGCGGCTGGTGAGTTCGGTGAGCGGGCCGGGACGAACGCCGACCACGCGTGCGTTGCGGCCTGCTTCGGGGTGCCGGTTCCGGGGAGCGCATCCTGCTGCGGCCGACCGCGGCGCAGGGCAGACCACGCGGAGCCGGAGTGGACCAGCCGAGACGGGACAGCCTCGACGCGCACCGTCCGGGCGGCCGGGCCGCAACTAGGCGGAACTCGCAGTACCGCCTACCTCTCCCGGCGCGTACGGTGGTCGCGTACGCACCGCTGACGAGGAGGTCTCGTGGTCCACACCCCCGCGCCCGGGCGGAGCGTCGTCTTCGCCGACGGCGTCCGCACCCCCTTCGGCAAGGCCCGCCCCGACGGGCTGCACGCCCACACCCGCGCCGACGACCTGGTCGTGGCCTGCCTGCGGGAACTGCTGCGGCGCAACCCGTCGCTGCCGCCCGAACGGGTCGAGGAGGTGGCCATCGCCGCCGCCACCCAGACCGGTGACCAGGGGCTGGTCCTGGGCCGCAGCTCCGCCCTGCTGGCGGGACTGCCGGTGACGACACCCGGGTACGCGATCGACCGCTGGTGCGCGGGGGCGATGACGGCCGTCACGACCACGGCCGCCTCCATCGCCGTCGGTGCGATCGACGTCGCCCTGGCCGGCGGGGTCGAGCACATGGGCCACCACCCGCTGGGCCAGGGTCTGGACCCCAACCCCCGGTTCCTGCTCGAGCGCATCGTCTCCCCCGACGCCCTGGACATGGGCAGGACCGCCGAGGCGCTGCACGACCGCTTCCCGCACCTGACGAAGGAACGCGCCGACGCGTTCGCGGTCGCCAGCCAGGAGAAGTTCGCCAAGGCCGTCGCGAACGGGCAGATCGAGGCCGACCTGGTGCCCGTCGCCTCGCCCGATCCCGACCGCGGCTGGGGTCTGGCCACCGCCGACGAACTCGCCCGGCCCGGGACGACGATGCAGGCTCTGGCGACCCTGCGCACCCCCTTCCGCCCGTACGGCCGGGTGACCGCCGGCAACGCCTCCCCGCTCACCGACGGCGCGACGGCGTGCCTCCTGGCCGACGAGGGCACCGCCGTCGACCTCGGCCTGACCCCGCGCATGCGGCTGGTGGGTTTCGCGTTCGCCGGCGTCGAACCGGAGGTCATGGGACTGGGGCCGGTCCCCTCCACCGAGAAGGTGCTGGCCCGCACCGGGTTGACCATCGACGAGATCGGCCTGTTCGAACTCAACGAGGCCTTCGCCGTGCAGGTCCTCAGCTTCCTGGACCACTTCGGCATCGCCGACGACGACCCGCGGGTCAACCCCTACGGCGGCGCCATCGCCATCGGGCACCCGCTCGCCTCCTCCGGAGTGCGGCTGATGACCCAGCTGGCCCGGCAGTTCGCCGAGCACCCCGAGGTCCGGTACGGGCTGACGGCGATGTGCGTGGGGCTGGGACAGGGTGGTTCGGTCGTCTGGGAGAACCCGTCCTGGGCTGGTTCCGGGGAAGGGGCCAGCTGATGCCCGTGCACGTCCGGGTCGTCGACCTCCCCGCCCGCGGTGCGGGGCGGTTGGCCCTGCTGACCCTCGACTCCGGAAACTCCCGCAAGCCCTTCGTCCTGGGGCCGGACGGGCTGGGAGAACTCGCCGCGGCCCTGGACGCAGCCGAACGGCACGTGGCGGCCGGCGAGGTCGTGGCCGTCGGGGTCACGGGGGCGAACCACGTCTTCTGCGCGGGAGCTGACCTGAAGTCGGTGGCGCGCACCCCCTCGCGCGAGCACGCCGTGGCACTGGGTGAACTCGGCCACCGCGTGCTCGAGCGGTTCGCGACCCTGGGCGTCCCGACGTTCGCGTACGTCAACGGCCTGGCCCTGGGCGGCGGACTGGAGACGGCGCTGCACTGCACCTACCGGACGGTGTCGACGTCGGTGCGCGGCCTCGGTCTACCCGAGGCCCACCTCGGGCTGGTGCCCGGATGGGGTGGGACGTACCTGCTGCCGCGCATCGCCGGTCCCCGGACGGCGGTGACCATCGCGGTCGAGAACGCGCTGGCGAACAACAGGACCCTCACCGGGCCGCAGGCCCTGGCGGCCGGGATCGTCGACGTCGCGTTCGAACCGGCCGACTTCCTCCTGCAGTCCCTGCGCTGGAGCGTTTCGGTGCTCCGCCGGGAGACCGTCGTGGACCGTCCCGAACCCGCCGACGCCGCGACCTGGGAGGCCGCGATCGCCCACGGCCGCGCCGTCGCCGACACGCGGGTGCACGGCGCCGCGCCCGCGCCGTACCGGACGCTGGAGCTGCTGGCCGCGGCTCGCACCGCCGACCGGGACGAGCACTTCCGCGCCGAGGAGCAGGCGCTCGGGGACCTCGGGGTCTCCGGTGAACTGCAGGCCGGGTTGTACGCGTTCGACCTCGTGCAGCGCTACGCGCGCACACCGGCGGGGGCGCCCGAGGCCGCACCGCGCGCAGTCACCTCGGTCGGCATCGTCGGCGCGGGGCTGATGGCCTCGCAACTGGCCCTGCTGTTCCTGCACCGCCTGCAGGTTCCCGTCGTGCTGACCGACGTGTCGGCCGAGCGCGTGGAACGGGGTGTCGAGTTCGTCCGCCAGGGGGTGCGCGACCTGCTGACCAAGGGCCGCATCACGTCCGACACCGCCAACCGGCTCACCGCGTCGGTGTCGGGGTCGGTCGGGAAGTCCGCGCTGGCCGAGGCCGACTTCGTCCTCGAGGCGGTGTTCGAGGAACTGTCCGTCAAGCAGGACGTGCTGCGCGAACTCGAGCCCCTGGTGCGCGAGGACGCCGTCCTGGCCACCAACACCAGTTCGCTGTCGGTCACCGAGATGGCCTCGGTGCTGAAGAACCCCGAACGGTTCGTGGGGTTCCACTTCTTCAACCCCGTCGCGGTGCTGCCGCTGGTGGAGGTCGTCCGCACCGGCGACACCGACGACGTCACGCTCGCCACGGCGTTCGCCGTCGGGAAGCAGTTGAAGAAGACGTGCGTGCTCGTCCGCGACGCACCCGGGTTCGTGGTGAACCGGATCTCGACGCGCATGTTCGACGAGGTCCTGCGGGCGCTGGACGCGGGAACCCCGCTGCTGGACGTGGAGCACAGCCTCGATCCGCTGGGGCTGCCCATGACGCCGTTCCGGTTGGCGCACTTCGTCGGGCCGGCCGTCATGCTGCACGTCCACGAGACCCTCGCCGCGGTCTTCCCCGACCGCTACCGCGTCTCGCAGAACCTGCGGCGCTGGGTCGCGGCCGGTGGTCCGGAACTGGTCACCGCCAAGGGACCGGTGTCCGCGACCGGTGCGGCCGACGGGCTGTTCGAGGTCGGGACCACCCCGCTGGGCCGGGACGAGGTGCTGCACCGGGTGCAGGACGCCCTGGCCGACGAGGTCCGCCGCGTGCTCGACGAGGGAGTCGTCGCCAGCCCCGAGGACGTCGACGTCTGCCTCGTCCTGGGCACCGGGCACCCGTTGTTCACGGGCGGGATCACGCCCTACCTCGACCGGGTCGGGGCCAGCGAGCGGGTCACCGGTCGCCTCTTCCACGACAGGATCCCGTCCACCCCGGGTGCTTGAGCTCCCCGCCGCCCACCGGGCACGGTGCACCGCCGACGCGACCGGTGTGCTCGCCGGGCAGGGACGGGACCACCGCGGCGGCGCCCCGGGCAGGGGCGTCGCCGCCGGTCACGACGGCGGTGCGCTGGGTCGGGGGTCGCCGGATCACTGACCCGGCCCCACAAGTCAAGGACCGAAGGTCGGCGGCCGAGGGATCCTCCGGTGCCCCTCGTGCGAGGGGCCGACACGGAGGGGCAGGAACGTGCGCAGCATCAGGAGCCGGCTCGTCGCGAGCACGCTGGCGATGGTGGTGACCACGCTGACGCTGCTGATCGTCGTGGTCACCGTCAGGAGCGACTCCTTCGGCGAGGAGCAGGCGACGCAGTACACGTCGCAACTGGCGCAGACCAACGCCGCGCAGGTCCAGCAGGAACTCGCCGGATCGGTCCGCACGGTCACCGACATCGCCGGGAGCCTGGCCACGCTGCACCAGCAGGGCGTCCTCACGCGGGCCGCGGCCACCGAACTGGTCCACCAGGCCCTCCTCGCCCACCCGGAGTTCGTCGGCATGGGCACCGGCTGGGAGGCGAACGCGTTCGACGGCCGCGACGCCGAGTTCGCGGGCAGCGCCGGGAGCGACGCCAGCGGCCGGTTCATCCCCTACTGGTACCGCAGCGGCAACGACACCGCGGTGGCACCGCTCACCGACCTGGACGACCCGGCCAAGAGCGCCTGGTACTGGACCCCGAAGCAGACCGGCGAGGTCTACTTCACCGAGCCCTACACCTACGAGGTCGACGGTCAGGAGGTCCTCATGGCCACCGCCGCCGCCCCGATCACCGTCGACGGGGCGTTCCTCGGGGTCCTGACGGCCGACCTGTCCCTGGCGAGCCTGACCGGTGCGATGGCGGACATCAAGCCCTACGGCACGGGCTACGCCACGCTGCTGACCGATGCCGGCACCTACGTCACCCACCCCGACGCCGACCTGCTGGGCCAGGCCGCCACCGGGACGGCGAAGGAACTGACCACGGTCGTCGCGACGTCCGGTACGACGACCGTCCGCGCAGGGGACGAGACGCTCACCGCCGTGTCCCCCGTGCGCGTGGACGCCGATCAGACGTGGACGCTCCTCGTCAGCGCCCCGCGGTCCTCCGCCCTGGCGGCCAGCCACTCGCTGCGCACGACCACCCTGCTCCTGGGCCTGCTCGCGGTCCTGGTGGCCGGTGCGGTCACCTGGGTCATCGGCACCGGCATCGGCCGGCCGGTCCAGCGGCTGCGGGACAGCCTGGCCGACATCGCCGACGGCGACGGCGACCTCACCAAGCGGGTCGACGAATCCCGCCGTGACGAGCTCGGCGCCCTGGGCGCGGCCTTCAACCGCTTCGCCGAGACCATCGCCGGCACGGTGCGCGAGGTGTCCGCGGAGGCCGACCAGCTGAACGCCGCCGCGGTCCGGTTGGACGAGACCAGCCGGCGACTGGGCGGGAACGTGCAGGAGACCGCCCACCGCTCCGGCGTGGTCGCCGACCAGGCCGACGCCGCCAGCGGCGAGGTCACCGGCATCGCCGAGGCCGCCGAGCAGCTGGGCACGGCCATCTCCGAGATCGCCCGCGGAACGCACGAAACGTCCCGCATCGCCGCCGAGGCCGTCGACGTCGCCCGCTCGACCGAGCAGGCCATCACGACCCTGTCGTCGAGTTCGGAGGAGATCAGCGAGATCGTCGCCGCCATCACCTCCATCGCCCAGCAGACGAACCTGCTGGCGCTCAACGCGACCATCGAGGCCGCCCGCGCCGGCGACGCCGGCAAGGGTTTCGCCGTCGTCGCCGGTGAGGTGAAGGAACTTAGCCTGGCCACCGCCCGGGCGACCGAGGACATCGAGCGGAAGATCGTCGGGCTGCAGGAGAACGTCCAGCAGGCGTCGTCCTCGGTGGCGCACATCGGGACGGTCGTCGACCGGCTCGACGAGATCCAGGCCACGGTGGCCGCGGCCGTCGAGGAGCAGTCGGCGCTGACGGGCGACCTCGCCGGCGGTGTGGCCCGCGCGGCCTCAGCCACCCGCACGATCGCCGGCACCATCGGCGAGGTCGCCGCGGTCGCCGACCGGACGACGGGCAACGCGACCGAGACCGACGCCTGCGCCCGTCAGGTGGCCGACACCGCCGACCACGTCCGGGCCCTCATGGGCCGCTTCAGGGTCTGACCCGTCCCTCTCCGTCGCTCCAGGGTTCGACCCCGGTGGTCGAGGTTCGCGGTTCCTCGTGTGATGTCTCAGGACATCGGTGACAGTCCCGGGGCCGATCAGGTGTCGGCCGCCCACGACAGCGCACACAACGCGGGACGACCGTGACGTCGGCCTGGTCGGTCGGTGGTCGCCCCTCGAGGTCACGCAGTGGGTGTGGTCCGGGGGACGACGCGTTCTTGCTGCAGGGAGCTGACACGGGCGATCAACTCGAAGTCCTTGTCCAGGTGCAGGAGCGTCAACCCGTGCTCGATGGCTGTGGCGGCCAGCAGCAGGTCCACCGGTCCCGGTGCGCGGTGCCAGCCTCGGTGGGTGAGGCGTTCCTGCAGCTGTTGCGCGCGGCCGCTGGTCTCAGCACTGACCTCGATGACGGTCATCGCCTCGGTGATGTCAGTGATGACCTCGCGGTAGTCCTGAGGGGAACGGGCGGAGAATCCGATCTCCAGCACGCTCGGTCGAGCGATGCTCAGCAAGTCCTCACGGAGGAGGTCGTTCAGCCGGGCGGCCACAACGGGTTGGTGCCAGCGGGCGTGGGCGGACTTGTCGAGCAGGAAGCTCACGCAGCGCCGTGCCCTCGATCGTCGGTCGGCGGCCCTTCGACATCCTCACCAGTGGCCTTGGGGTGCTCTCGGAGGAGGGGGGCGAAGTAACCGTTCTCGGCGCGGGCGATGAGGCGTTCGGCGGCGGCGCGGCGGCGTTCTCGGTGCAGGGTGGCGCGCAGGGCGGCTTCGACGGTGTCCCGCTTGGTGGTGGTTCCGGTGATGGCGGCTACCTGGGCGAGCAGGTCGTCATCGATGTCGATGTGGGTCTTGCTCACGGTGGGCCTCCTTCGCGTGTACACGCCGAGAGTAACTGATGTACATGGGAGCGGCCATGACTGCGGCGGTGGTCACGAGCTGAGGGTGGGGCCAGTCGAGACGCACTCGACAACGTGCTGGCCAGCGGGGATGACCGCGACGTGCGCCCGCAGCGTGGGCCAGCGGTGGGCGCTCAGTCGATCACGGCGGCGACTGCTTCGACCTCCACGAGCTGGTGGTCGTAGCCGAGGACGGTGACGCCCACCAAGGTGCTGGGCACGTCGTGCTCACCGAAGGCGTCACGCACGACCTTCCAGGCGCTGACCAGGTCGGCCTGACGGGTGGAGGCGACGAGCACCCGGGTGCTGATGACGTCGTCCAGGGTGGCGCCGGCCGCCTCCAGCGCGGTACGCAGGTTCCGGACGCACACGGCCGCCTGTCCGGCATGGTCACCGATGGCGGCGGTGGAGCCGTCGACGTCCAGGGGACAGGAGCCGGCCAGGAAGATGAGGCGGGCCTCGGCTGGAGCAGTGGCGGCGCAGGCGTACTCGGCCGCTTTGGAAAGCTGGGTGGAACGGATGAGGTCACAGCGGACGGCATCGGCATCTCCAGGGTGAGGGACACGACGACGTCACCCTGCCGCTCGTGGTGGGTGGACGCGTCGGACGACTGGCCACGTGATCATCCGACTCACGTCTTGCTCCTTGCCTGTGCCCGGCAGCGTTCGGGGTGGTCGACGTCTCGGATCGCGGGATGACCGTGCGTTCCGCGCGAGCAGCGGGATGGCCGGGTGCAGAGCTGACGCCGACCGGTCCTGCGAGGCTGGTGGGGTGAGGACCATGGTCACGTTCCGACTCATCGGAGAGTCCGGTGGCTCGGCCTTGGCGGTCACCGCCCGTTTGGGCATCGAGCCCACCTGCTCCGCGGAAGCCGGCGAGCCCGTGGGCCGGGGTCGCAGCGGCCACGTGCACGAGCAGTCGTACTGGTCGTTGCAGAGCGGTCCGTCTCCTGAGGCGGTGGGGCTGGCCGAGTCCTTGCAGCGGGTGCTGGATCAGGTCGAGCCCTTCGCGCCGCTGTTGTGGGAGCTGGCCGGGCAGGGGTACTGGGCCAACTGGTTCTGCTATGTCGGCAGCCACACCACCGAGCACGCCGTCGAGCTGGACCGGGCGGTCCTCGGTCGATTGCTCACCCTGCCGGGGGAGCTGTGGCTGGACGTCCACGACGACGATGACGAAGACATCGAGGTGAGCGGTCCACTCTGGCCGCGGCGGACGCGGTGAGGCCGTCGACGACGCGCGACGACGGTCGTGATCGAGCGCGGCTCGCGGGATGACCGCGTGATGCCCGCTTGCCGTCGGCGCTTGGGCTGGGGTTGGTCGTCGTTGCCAGTTCCGGTCGGCGGGGGCGGCAGGGACCTTGGAGGTGCGCTGGCTGTTCATGGCGGTGTGCGCCATCCGCAGAGGTGGCAGCAGGAGTAGCGTCACGGGCACCTGTTCTCCCGCTGGAGGTGGTGCAACGTGATCGCTGGTGTTGTCGTCCTGATCGTGACGATGGTGCTGACGCACTTCGCGTCGGTGCGGATCGAGCGTCACGAACGCCGTAGCGGCGCCCGCTCGACGCCGTGGGTCGGAGGATGGGGCAGCTGAGCGTGGACCGCCGGTGGCCGGGGCTTCTCCGGCCTGAGCAGCGTCTGCGAGTCGTCGTACCCGTTCGCGAGAGGTACCTGTAGGGGCCGCTCGGCTGGGCAGGAGAGCACCGTTGCGCCACGGTGTCCCGAAAGCTGGCTGAGTCGGGCGATGGCGTCCACGACGACGAGGTGACTGCGCGGACAGCGGGGTGGCCGGGCGTTTGACGGGCTGCGCTGAGACGTGGTGAAGCCGGGAATGCGGTTGTGCGGCGACGGCTTATAGAGGGTGGTCGATCCGCTGCATGTCCCCGGGCCTCACCTTCAGCCGCTTCGAGCGGCCTCTCGCCGAGAGGCGACTGCCGGATCGATTACCACGTCACGGCCGCTGGGCTACTGAGCTCAGCGGCCGTCGTGCGTGCCGGGCAGGTCAGTGCCGCGCTGAACTCGGCATGTCCGTGACGTCCGTGACCGTGCGGTCGGGGCGGCGCGGGTGAGCCGCTGACGGCTCCGGTGGTGCTGCTCGCCCTGGCCGTGTCCGCCCGCCGGCCGCGCACTCATCCCGGGCGCGTCGCCTGGTGCAGGGCTGAGGTCCGCGTGCTGTGCGGTGGCCGGCGGAGCGCAGCAGGGCGGGCCGGGGACCGGGAGGTGTCACACCACGACGGCTGGAGGCGTCACCGGTGTCCTGAGGCGGAACTGTCACCGGTGTCCTGCGGCACGACAGTTCGCGGTTCCTCGATCACCGGGTCGAATCCTCGATCACGGGGTGGGGTCAGGTGAACGAGGAGATTCCCGTGAGGTGCCGGCCGACGATGAGCGTCTGGATCGACTCGGTCCCCTCGTAGGTGTGCAGCGCCTCCACGTCGGCCATGTGCCGGGCCACCCGGTGCTCCAGCAGGATGCCGTTGCCGCCCAGCAGGTCCCGCGCCATCGCGGTGACGGCTCGGGCCTTGCGGGTGGCGTTGACCTTGGCCAGCGAGGCCTGGGTGTCGGTGAGCCGGCCGGCGTCGGCCAGCTTGCCGAGGCGCAGGCAGAACAACTGCATGGCGGTGACCTCGGCCAGCATCTGCACGAGCTTGTCCTGCACCAGCTGGAAGCTCGCCAGCGGCTGGCCGAACTGCGTGCGTTCCAGCGCGTACGCCAGCGCCGTCTCGTAGGCGGCGGTGGCGTGACCGAGGGCACCCCAGGCGATGCCGGCGCGGGTGGCCGACAGCACCCGGCCGGTGTCGCGGAAGCTGCGGGCTCCCGGCAGCTTGTTCGCGGCCGGGACACGCACGCCGTCCAGCACGATGTCGGCGTTGTGGATGGCGCGCAGCGAGGCCTTGCCCTCGATGAGGGTCGCTCGGAAACCCGGGGTGCCGCGCTCGACGAGGAACCCCTGCACCGCACCGTCCTCCCCGCGCGCCCACACCACGCACACGTCGCAGACCGTGCCGAAACCGATCCAGCGCTTGGCCCCGTCCAGGACGTACCCGTCGCCCTCCCGCCGGGCCGTCGTGGCCAGGGCCACGGCGTCGGAGCCGTGGTCGGGTTCGGTGAGCGCGAACGCGCCGAGCACCTCCAGCCGGGCCATCGGCGGCAGCCAGCGTTCCTTCTGCTCGGCCGAACCGCAGAACGCGATGGAGCGCATCGCCAGTCCCGCCTGCACGCCCAGCATGGTCGCGAAGCTGCCGTCGCCGCGGGACAGCTCCATCGTCACCAGCCCCGCCGCGGTGTGGCTCAGCCGCGGAACTCCCGGCTCGTCCAGGCCGTCGCCCACGAGGTTCAGCTGCCCGTACTCCTTCAGCAGATCCAGCGGCTGCTCGGCGCGCTCCCAGAACCCGCCGGCCACCGGGACCACCTTCTCGTCGACGAAGGCGCGCACGGTCTCCCAGGTCCTGCGCTCGTCGTCAGTGAGGTCGGCCGTGATCTCGTAGTAGTCGACGCCGGTCATGCCTGGGTCTCCTCCGCTCGGGCGGGTGGGTGGATCTCGCGCTTGAGGATCTTGCCGGTGGGTCCCTTGGGCAGTTCGGTCACGATCCAGACCCGCCGCGGGTACTTGTAGGCGGCGAGCCG
Source organism: Kineococcus deserti (assembly GCF_050871945.1). Classification (NCBI taxonomy): domain Bacteria; kingdom Bacillati; phylum Actinomycetota; class Actinomycetes; order Kineosporiales; family Kineosporiaceae; genus Kineococcus; species Kineococcus deserti. Next base: position 10,869 of record NZ_JBJLSI010000002.1, read on the forward strand.
GTCCTTGACGTGCCGCTGGAGTTCCTCGGGGGTGGCCGAGGACCCCTCCCGCAGCACCACCGCGGCGCCGACCTCCTCGCCCACCAGCGGGTCGGGGAACCCGACGACGGCGGCCTGCTCGACGGCGGGGTGCTCGTAGAGGACCTCCTCGACCTCGCGCGGGTACACGTTGAAACCCGCGCGGTCGATCATGTCCTTGGCCCGGTCGACGATCGTGTAGTAGCCGTCGGCGTCCCTCGTCGCCAGGTCACCGGTGCGGAACCACCCGTCGGTGATCGCCTGGGCGGTGGCGGTCTCGTTGCGCCAGTACCCCTTCATGACGTTCTCGCCGCGGATGACGATCTCCCCCACGCCGTCGGTCACGCGAGCGCCGTCGGCGCCGCGCAGGTCCATCTCGCAGCCGCGCACGGGCGTGCCGATCGTGCCGGCCCTGCGCACGGCGCCGGGGTGGTTGAAGGAGGCCACCGGCGAGGTCTCGCTGAGCCCGTACCCCTCCAGGACGCTGACCCCGAAGCGCTCCTCGAAACCCCGCAGCACCTCCACCGGCAGCGACGCCCCACCGGAGACGCAGGACCGCCAGGACGACAGGTCGAACCCGGTCGCGGTCGGTTCGTGCAGCATCGCCACGTACATCGTCGGCACGCCCGCGAAGTGCGTCACGCGGTCGCGTTCGACCACGGCGAGCGCCGCGGCGGCCGTGAAGCGCGGCAGCAGGCTGAGGGTGCGGCCGGCGACGACGGCGGTGTTCATGGCGCAGGTCTGGCCGAAGGCGTGGAACAGCGGCAGGGCGCCGAGGACGGTGTCCCCCTCGCCCAGCTGGACGAGGCACTCCTGGGTGGTGACGGCGTTGCTGAACAGGTTGTGGTGGGTGAGTTCGGCGCCCTTGGGGGCTCCGGTGGTGCCGGAGGTGTAGAGCAGGACGGCGGTCTCCCCGGGTGCGGGGTCGTGGACCGCGGGCTCCGGCTCGTGGCCGGCCAGGAGGGCCTGCGTCGCCGCGGGCTCGACCACCACGACGCGGGCCCCGGTGCCCACGGCGCCGGCGTGGGAGGCGTCGGCGACGGTGTGCCAGGCCAGGACGAGGACGGCGCCGGAGTCGGTGAGGTGGTGGCTCACCTCCCGGCCGCGCAGCAGCGGGTTCATCGGGACGACGACCGCCCCGGCGCGCAGGGCGCCGTGGTAGAGGACGGGGAACTCCAGGACGTTGGGGAGCACCAGGGCGACGCGGTCCCCCGGCCGGACGCCGTCGGCGCGCAGCCAGGCCGCGACGCGGGCGGTGGCGTCGTCGAAGCCCCGCCAGGTCAGGACGTGCTCGTCGAGGCGGACCGCGACGTCGTCGGGGCGCGTGCGGGCGTGCTCGGACAGGACTCGCGCGAAGCTGGACACCGGGTGCTCCCTGCAGACGTCGTCGGCCGCGTGGTCCGGCGAGTCTCACACACGGACCGCCCGTTCTGCAGCCGGTCGGCGAGACCTTCCGGGCCCCGGTCCGGCGACCCTCGCGCGCGCTGGACCGCCGGGTGTGACGGCAGCGGGAGGACCTGCGGGATGATGGGGGCATGTCCGACGCCACCACCCCCTCGGCTCCCGCGCCCGCACCGCAGTTCCGCGCCACCAACGCGCCCGGCGTCGAGGTACCCGACCGTCCCACGGTGGACGGTCTGGAGGAGCGCTGGGCCCCGCACTGGCAGGAGGCCGGCACCTACGCCTTCGACCGCACCGCGCAGCGCGCCGACGTCTACTCCATCGACACCCCGCCGCCCACCGTGTCGGGATCGCTGCACGTCGGGCACGTCTTCAGCTACACGCACACCGACGTCGTGGCCCGCTTCCAGCGCATGCGCGGCAAGTCCGTCTTCTACCCGATGGGCTGGGACGACAACGGCCTGCCGACCGAGCGCCGCGTGCAGAACTACTACGGCGTGCGCTGCGACCCGACGCTGCCGTACGACCCGTCCTTCGCGCCGCCGGAGAAGGCGCCGAAGAACGACCGCGACTTCGTGCAGATCTCGCGGCGCAACTTCGTCGAGCTGTGCGACCGGCTGACCGCCGAGGACGAGCAGGTCTTCGAGTCGCTGTGGCGCCGGCTGGGCCTGTCGGTGGACTGGTCGCACACCTACTCGACGATCTCGGCGACGTCGCGGGCCACGGCCCAGCGCGCGTTCCTGCGCAACCTCGCCCGCGGCGAGGCGTACACGGCCGAGGCGCCGACGCTGTGGGACACCACGTTCCGCACGGCCGTCGCGCAGGCCGAGCTGGAGGACAAGGACACCGAGGGCGCCTACCACCGCATCGGCTTCGCCCCGACCGCCGGCGGGGAGCCGGTGTTCATCGAGACGACCCGCCCGGTGCTGCTGCCCGCGTGCGTGGCGCTGGTGGCCCACCCCGACGACGAGCGGTACCAGCCGCTGTTCGGGCAGACGGTGCGCACGCCGCTGTTCGGTGTCGAGGTGCCCGTCGTGGCGCACAAGCTGGCCGATCCCGAGAAGGGCTCGGGCATCGCGATGATCTGCACCTTCGGCGACACCACCGACATCACCTGGTGGCGTGAGCTGCAGCTGCCCAACCGCGCCGTCATCGGCCGCGACGGCCGGCTGCTGCGCGAGACCCCCGAGTGGTTGACGGGCGAGGGCGCGGACTTCTACGCGACCATCGCCGGGACGACGGTGTTCAGCGCGCAGAAGGCGGTCGTCGAGGCCCTGCAGGCCTCCGGCGACATGGTCGGCGAGCCGAAGAAGATCACCCACCCGGTGAAGTTCTACGAGAAGGGCGACCGCCCGCTGGAGATCGTCTCCACCCGGCAGTGGTACCTGCGCAACGGGGGCCGCGACACCGACCTGCGCTCGGCGCTGCTGGCCCGCGGCGGGGAACTGGCCTGGCACCCCGAGCACATGAAGCACCGCTACGACCACTGGGTCTCCGGGCTCAACGGCGACTGGCTGATCTCCCGCCAGCGGTTCTTCGGGGTGCCGTTCCCGGTCTGGTACCCGCTGGACGCCGACGGTGAACCCGTCTACGACTCCCCGATCGTTCCCGACGAGTCGGCGCTGCCGGTCGACCCGGCCGCCGAGGCCGCGCCCGGTTTCACCGAGGACCAGCGCGGGGTGCCGGGGGGTTTCGCCGCCGACCCCGACGTCATGGACACCTGGGCGACGTCGTCGCTGACCCCGCTGCTGGTGAGCGGCTGGGAACGCGACGAGGACCTGTTCTCCCGCGTGTACCCGATGGACCTGCGCCCGCAGGGCCAGGACATCATCCGGACCTGGCTGTTCTCCACGGTCGTGCGCTCGCACCTGGAGTTCGACGGTCTGCCGTGGGCGCGGACGGCGCTGTCGGGCTGGATCCTCGACCCGGACCGCAAGAAGATGTCGAAGTCCAAGGGCAACGTGGTCACGCCGCTGGCGCTGCTGGAGGAGTTCGGTTCCGACGCGGTCCGCTACTGGGCGGCGTCCTCGCGGCTGGGCACCGACGCCACGTTCGACACCGGTCAGATGAAGATCGGCCGCCGACTGGCGATGAAGCTGCTGAACGCCTCGAAGTTCGTGCTGGGCCTGGGGGTGGCGCGCGGTGACGCCGCCGACCCGGCGAAGGTGACCGAGCCGATCGACGCGAGCGTGCTGGCGGGGTTGTCGGTCGTCGTGCGGCAGGCGACCGAGGCGTTCGAGCGCTACGACCACGCCACGGCCCTGGACGTCACGGAGAAGTTCTTCTGGAACTTCTGCGACGACTGGGTCGAACTGGTCAAGGACCGCGCGTACGGGTCGCGTGGCACCGCGGCCGCCGAGTCCGCGCAGGCGACCGCGGCGATCGCGCTGCGGACACTGCTGCGCCTGTTCGCGCCGTTCCTGCCGTACGCGGCCGAGGAGGTCTGGTCGTGGTGGCAGGACGGGTCGGTGCACACCGCCCCCTGGCCCGTGGCCGCCGACCTGGGGACCGTCGACCCGGAGGCCGCCGACGTGCTCGCCGCTGCGGGGCAGGCGCTCTCGGCGCTGCGCAAGGTCAAGAGCGAGGCGAAGGTCTCGCAGAAGACCCCGTTGAGCGCGGCGACGGTGTTCGGCCCGGCCGGCCTCGTGGAGGCCGGCCGCCGCGCCGAGGGCGACGTCCTGGCCGCCTCGCGCGCCGCCTCGATCGAGTGGCAGGTGGCCGAGGGCGCCGAAACGCTGACGGCGAAGGCGGAGATCGCCCCGGTCGAGTAGCCACTCCCCACGATCAAGGAGTCAGCCCCGGTGATCAAGGATTCACGAATCCTCGATCACCGGGGCTGAATCCTCGATCGCCTCGGGATTCCGGTCAGCGGTCGACGGTGCCCGCGATGAAGGCCTCGACGCCGGCGCGGCCGGCCTCGTCGTCGCGCTGCTGCGGCGGGGACTTCATGAAGTACGCCGACGGGGACAGCAGCGGGCCGCCGATGCCGCGGTCCAGGCCGATCTTGGCGGCGCGGACGGCGTCGATGATGACGCCGGCGGAGTTCGGGGAGTCCCAGACCTCGAGCTTGTACTCCAGGTTCAGCGGGACGTCGCCGAACGCCTTGCCCTCCAGCCGGACGTAGGCCCACTTGCGGTCGTCGAGCCACTGCACGTAGTCGCTGGGGCCGATGTGCACGTTGCGGGTGCCGAAGTCGGCCTGCACGTTGGACGTGACGGCCTGGGTCTTGGAGATCTTCTTCGACTCCAGCCGGTCGCGCTCCAGCATGTTCTTGAAGTCCATGTTGCCGCCCACGTTCAGCTGGTAGGTGCGCTCCAGCTTGATGCCGCGGTCCTCGAGCAGCTTGGCGAGCACCCGGTGGGTGATGGTCGCGCCGACCTGGGACTTGATGTCGTCGCCGACGATGGGCACGCCGGCGTCGGTGAACTTCTGCGCCCACTCGGGGGTGCCGGCGATGAAGACGGGCAGCGCGTTGACGAACGCGACCTTCGCGTCGATGGCGCACTGGGCGTAGAACATCGCCGCGTCCTCGGACCCGACGGGCAGGTAGCACACGAGCACGTCGGCCTCCGCCTCGCGCAGCGCCGCGACGACGTCGACCGGGTCGGCGCTCGATTCGCTGATCGTCTCGCGGTAGTACTTGCCCAGGCCGTCGAGGGTGTGCCCGCGCTGGACCGTCACGCCGGTGGAGGGGACGTCGCAGATCTTGATCGTGTTGTTCTCCGACGCGCCGATGGCGTCGGCGAGGTCGAGGCCGACCTTCTTGTCGTCGACGTCGAACGCGGCGACGAACTCGATGTCGCGCACGTGGTAGTCGCCGAACCGGACGTGCATGAGACCCGGGACGGACTGGGTCGGGTCGGCGTCGCGGTAGTAGTGGACGCCCTGGACCAGGGACGCGGCGCAGTTGCCGACGCCGACGATCGCGACGCGGATGGGACCTGCCATCAGAGTTCCTCCTGGGGAAGGGTGCGGGGAGCGTGTTCGGCGTTGATGAGGCGTTCGAGCCAGTCGACCTCGCTGCGCACGGTCTCCACACCGTGCCGCTGGGCCTCGAGGGCGTAGAAGTCGAGCTGGGCCTGGGTGCGGTCGATGGAGCGGTTCATCTGCTCGAGGCGTTCGAGCAGCCGGGCGCGGCGGCCCTCCAGGATCCGCAACCGGGTGCGCGGGGCGACCTTGGCGAAGAGGGCGAAGTGGACCCCGAAGGCGTCGTCCTCCCACGCCTCGGGCCCGGACTCCTCGAGAAGCTGCGCGAGCCGGTCGCGGCCGTGCGCGGTGATCTCGTAGACGACCCGGGCGCGTTTGGGGCTGATGGTGCCGGGGAGCCGGTCCTCGGTGGTCTCGGTGATGCAGCCGCCGGCCTGCAACGCCCGCAGGGCCGGGTAGAGCGTTCCGTACGACAGCGCACGGAAGACGCCGAGCCGTTGGTCCAGGCGCTTGCGCACCTCGTAGCCGTGCATCGGCCCGTCCGCCAGCAACGCCAGCACGGCCAGCAGCAGCACGTCACCCCGCTTGCGGACCACGACGCCTCCTCCAACTCGATGCATCGGTTCGATGCATCTGGCCGCGACAGTACGGGCAAGATCGCGCTGCAGACAACCCCGCCCCGCCGATGCGACAGATGTCCGTCACCCGTCGATCGCGGAGCCGGGTAGGTTCCTGGGATGGTCACCGGTCCTGCCGAAGCACTGGAACGCGAGCTCGCTGTCCTGCTGCGGCGCTCACGCGCCATCAACCGCGAGACGGCACGCAGCGTGCACCCCGACCTGGAACCGGAGGCCTACAGCCTGCTGGTGCGCCTCGACGACGTCGGGGAGACCCGCCCCTCGGACCTGGCTTCGTTCTTCGGCATCGGCAAGCCCACGCTGTCGCGCCAGGTCCAGCTGCTCGAACGGCTCGGGCTGGTCAGCCGCGAGGCCGACCCGACCGACGGCCGCGCCGTCCGGCTGACCCTGTCCCCCGACGGCCTGGAGAAGGTGCACGCGGCCCGCGCCGCCCGCCGGCAGCGCCTGCACGCCCGCCTCGACGACTGGTCCGAGGACGACATGACCCAGCTCGCCACCCTGCTGAACCGGCTGAACTCGGTGATCTGACCCACCCGCGCCGCCGCCCCCCTTCCGGCGCGCGGTGACCTCGCGCCCGATGAACGAGCGCGAGGTCACCGCGCGCCGTTCGCGTGTCCGGGCCCTGCCCGGCTCGCGGGTTGCATGGAGCAACCATCCAAATTAGGTTGCTTGCACACACCAACCCGGTTCCGGAGGTGCCCATGGTCACAGCTCACGCGTGCGCGGCCCTCGTCGACGTCTTCCCGGACCTGCTCCGGGCGCGGCGGGCGCTGGTCGCGACGCCGAACACCCCGGCGGTCGCGACCCTCGCGACCGTCCACCAGCGCGGCTCCCTGCGCCTGACCGAGGTCGCCGAGCACCTCTCGCTGGACCTGTCGACCGTCAGCCGGCAGGTGGCGCACCTGCGGCGGAAGGGACTGCTGACCGCCTGCCCCGACCCCGACGACGGCCGCTCCCAGCGGCTCAGCGTCACCGAGGCGGGCGTCGAGGAACTGCGCGCCTTCCGCCGGGCCTGCGTCGACAAGCTCGTGGAGGGGCTCGGCGACTGGCGCGACGACGAGGTCGGCGACCTCACCCGGCTCCTCGGGAAACTCGCCAGGACAGCGGCAGCGTCGCCGGCAACCGCCACCACGGAAGAGGTCGACCAGTTGCAGGCCAACGCATGAGCACCACCACCCCCGTCCCGGCGCAGCACGCCACCGACGCCGCCCCGAAGATGTCCCACCAGGAGGTGCTCGAGGCGCTGTCGGGCCTGCTGCTCGGCATGTTCGTCGCGATCCTGTCCTCGACGGTCGTCTCCAACGCGCTGCCGACCATCGTCAACGACCTCGGCGGCAGCGAGTCCAGCTACACCTGGGTCGTCACCGCCGCCCTGCTGGCCACCACCATCTCGACCCCGATCTGGGGCAAGCTGTCCGACCTCTTCTCCAAGAAGCTGCTCGTGCAGATCGCCCTGGGCCTGTTCGTCGTCAGCTCCGCGATCGCCGGGCTGTCCACGAACATGGGGATGCTCATCACCCTGCGCGTGTTCCAGGGCCTCGGCGGCGGCGGCCTGCTGGCGCTGGCCCAGGTCATCCTGGCCACGATGGTCAGCCCGCGTGAGCGGGGCCGCTACTCCGGCTACCTCGGCGCGACCTTCGCCCTGGCGACCGTCGGCGGGCCGCTCATCGGCGGGGTCCTGACCGAGCACGCCTCGTGGCACTGGTGCTTCTACGTCGGCGTCCCGTTCGCCGTCGTGGCCTTCGTCGTCCTGCAGTTCAAGCTCAAGCTGCCGCCGCAGCCGCGGCGCGCGGTCTCGATCGACTACCTCGGCGCGTTCCTCATCGCCGCGGGCGTCTCGGCCCTGCTCATCTGGGTGTCGCTGGCCGGCGACCGCTTCGACTGGGCCTCCTGGCAGACCGCGGCCCTGGTGGCCGGGGGCCTGGTGCTGCTGGCCCTGGCGGTCCTGGCCGAGCACCGGGCCGCCGAGCCCATCGTCCCCCTGCGGTTCTTCCGCAACCCGACGATCGCGCTGTCGGCCGGGGCGAGCCTGTTCGTCGGCGTCGCCATGTTCGGCGCCACGATCTTCCTCAGCCAGTACTTCCAGCTGGGCCGGCACGAGTCCCCGACCACGGCCGGGATCATGACCATCCCGATGATCGTCGGCCTGTTCGTCTCCTCCACGGTGGCCGGCCAGTTCATCACCCGCACCGGCCGCTGGAAGGGCTGGCTGGTCGCCGGCGGCGTCCTGCTCGTCGCGGGCCTGCTCCTCATGGGCACCATCGGCTACGACACGAACTACTGGATCGTCGCGCCGTACATGGCCCTCATCGGCCTGGGCGTCGGCATGATGATGCAGAACCTCGTCCTCGCCGTGCAGAACGTCGCCGAACCGCGGGACCTAGGTTCGGCCAGCTCCTTCGTCGCCTTCGCCCGCACCCTCGGCGGCGCGATCGGCGTGTCCGCGCTCGGCGCCGTCCTCGGCCACCGCGTCACCGGCTACGTCGAGGACGGCATCGCCTCCTCCGGCGCCGACCCGGCCGCCGCGGCCTCGGCCCTGGGTGGCGCCTCCTCGGGCATCCCGGACCTGGACACGATCGCCGAGCCCTTCCGCACGGTCGTCCAGTCCGCCTACGGCTCGGCCATCGCCGACGTCTTCCTCATCGCCGCGCCCTTCGCGCTGGTGGCGCTGGTCACGACGTTCTTCTTCACCGAGCGCACGCTGCGCGGTGGTGACGGGGGTGGGCACGACAACACGTCCGTGGCCGGGCAGGATGCTGCCCAGGCGCCCGCGACCACCGCGGCCGTCGCAGACGAGGGATCCGCGAACGGTGCTGCTGCTCCGGTCGGGACGACCGACGGTGCTGTGCACCCCGACCGGGAGGAGTCGCCCCGCGTGCCCGCCCAGACCATCCGCACCGACACCGGGCTGAACCTGTCCGGCACCGTGCGCCACCACGACCGGCCGCTGCCCGGCGCGGTCGTGACCCTGGCCGACCAGGCCGGTCAGCAGGTCGCCCGCACCACCACCGGCGCGGACGGCCGCTACACGCTGGGGCTGCCGACCGGGGGCACCTACCTGCTCATCGTGGCCGCCTCGCACGTGGCGCCGTCGGCGACCCTCGTCGGCGTCGGCGACTCCTCCGTCACCCGCGACGTCGTCCTGTCCGGTCGCTCGGCCGTGACCGGCCGGGTGCTGGCCCACGACGTGCAGACCGACGGCACCTCGTGCGGGGTCCAGGGCGCGCTCGTGACCCTCACCGACGTCACCGGCGAGGTCGTCGGCTCCACCCGCACCGACGGCGGCGGCGGTTACGCGTTCGACCAGCTCATGGGCGGCGCCTACGTGCTCACCGCGCAGAGCGAGGCGCACCGGCCGCTGGCCCGCAGCGTCGAGGTCCCCGACTCCGGTGCCCTGGCCTGCGACCTCGTCCTCACCGGCGGCGGACGGCTCACCGGCACGGTGGTGGCCGCCAGCGACGGCCGCGTGCTGCCCGAGGCCTCGGTGACCCTCGTCGACGCCGGCGGCGAGGTCGTCGGCTCGGTGGTCACCGGCCCCGACGGCAGCTACTCCTTCGAGGACCTCGGTGGTGGGCACTACACGCTGACCGCCGCCGGGTTCGCCCCGGTCGCCACGACGGTCGACATCGAGGAGGACACCGTGTCCGCCGCACAGATCACCCTCGGCTCGGGCCCCGGGCGGGGCACCGCCCCGCGCACCCTGGACCTGACGCAGTTCGAGACCGGCGTCGACGCCACCGTCGACTCCCGGGCGGAGCAGCGGTGAGCCACGACCCCGGGGCCGAGGTCGTGGGCCGGGAGACCCAGGTGAGCGGCACCACCGGCGAGGGCCGGGTGCTGACCCGCGAGGGATGGCCGGTGACCGGCGCCTCGGTGACCCTGCTGGGCGCCGACGGCTCGCAGGTGGCCCGCGCGGTGACCGGCGGCGACGGGTCCTTCGCCCTGCTCGGCGTGCCCGCGGGAGCGGCGACGATGCTCGTGGCCGCCCCGGCGCACGAGCCGCGCGCCACCAGCGTCGTCGTGCCCCAGGGTGCCTGGCGCATCGGCGAGGTGCGGCTGCGCCGCCAGGGTGGCACCGACGTGCCGCCGCCCGGGATCTGGGCCGTCGACGTGGCGCACTCGACGATCTCGGCGACGGCCCACCACCTCGGCCTGTCCGCGGTGCACGGCCGGTTCACCGAGTTCTCCGGGGTCATCACCGTCCCCGAGGACGTGACGAGGGCGAGCGTGGAGGTGTCGATCGACGCCACCTCGATCGACACGGGCAACGCGATGCGCGACGAGCACCTGCGCTCGCCCGACTTCCTCGACACGGCCAGGTACCCGACGCTGACGTTCCGCGCCTCGGGCGTCCAGCGCGGCGGCGACGGCTGGGTGCTGGCCGGGGACCTGACGCTGCTGGCCACGACCCGACCGGTGACGCTGCAGCTGACCTACGCCGGCAGCGGCCCGGACCCGTGGGGCGGGACCCGCGCGGCGTTCTCGGCCACGACCGAGCTGCACCGCGACGACTTCAAGATGAACTGGAACCAGGCCGTCGGCATCGGCGTGGCCGTGTTCGGCACCACGCTGAAGGTCCAGATCGACGTCGAGGCCGTCCTGCAGCAGTAGCCCCTCCCCTCCCGCGATCAAGGATTCGACCCCGGCGATCGAGGATTCGCACATCCTCGATCGCCGGGGTCGAATCCTTGATCGTCGGGTGGTCGGGAATGCGGAAGGGCCCCGCACCTCGGTGAGGTGCGGGGCCCTCGCGCGTGGCGCAGGCCGTCGGCGTCAGGCCGACTTCTCGCGGCGCTCGCGCGGCTTGCGGGCCGGGGCCTCGCGCGGGACGAGGGTCGGGTTGACGTTCTTCAGCACGACCTCGCGGGTCACCACGACCCGGGCGATGTCGTCACGGCTGGGCACGTCGAACATCACCGGGAGCAGGACCTCCTCGATGATCGCGCGCAGGCCGCGGGCGCCGGTCCCCCGCAGGATGGCCTGGTCGGCCACCGCTTCGAGGGCGTCGTCGGTGAACTCCAGCTCGACGCCGTCGAGCTCGAACATCCGCTGGTACTGCTTGGCCAGCGCGTTGCGCGGCTGGGTGAGGATCTGGACCAGCGCGTCCCGGTCGAGGTTCTCCACCGTCGTGATGACCGGCAGGCGCCCGATGAACTCGGGGATCAGCCCGAACTTCATGAGGTCCTCGGGCATGACGTCGGCGAACGTCGGCTCGGCCTTCTTCTCGGTCGTCGAGCGCAGCTGGGCGCCGAAGCCGAGGCCCTGCTTGCCCGAGCGGGCCTCGATGATGCGGTCCAGCCCGGCGAAGGCGCCGCCCACGATGAACAGCACGTTCGTCGTGTCGATCTGGATGAACTCCTGGTGCGGGTGCTTGCGGCCACCCTGCGGCGGGACGCTCGCGGTCGTGCCCTCGAGGATCTTCAGCAGCGCCTGCTGGACGCCCTCCCCCGACACGTCGCGCGTGATGGAGGGGTTCTCGGACTTGCGGGCGATCTTGTCGACCTCGTCGATGTAGATGATCCCCGTCTCGGCCTTCTTGACGTCGTAGTCAGCGGCCTGGATGAGCTTGAGGAGGATGTTCTCGACGTCCTCGCCGACGTAGCCGGCCTCGGTCAGGGCCGTGGCGTCGGCGATCGCGAACGGGACGTTGAGCATCTTCGCCAGCGTCTGCGCGAGGTAGGTCTTGCCGCAGCCGGTCGGTCCGATCAGCAGGATGTTGGACTTGGAAATCTCGACGGAGTCCTCACGTCCCTTGGACGCGGACTCCCCCACCTGGATGCGCTTGTAGTGGTTGTAGACCGCCACCGCGAGCGACTTCTTGGCCGAGGACTGGCCGATGACGTACTGGTCGAGGAAGTCGAAGATCTCCTTCGGCTTGGGCAGCTCCACCAGGCCCAGGTCGTTGGCCTCGGCGAGCTCCTCCTCGATGATCTCGTTGCAGAGATCGATGCACTCGTCGCAGATGTAGACGCCAGGGCCCGCGATGAGCTTCTTGACCTGCTTCTGGCTCTTCCCGCAGAACGAGCACTTCAGCAGGTCGCCACCGTCACCGATGCGTGCCACCGACGATTCCTCTCCTCGTACTGCCGACTCGTACTTCCGAGTCCTGCTGACACGGCCCGGGGGCCGGCGAACCGACCTCGCTGTCGTGCCACGTGGACTGTCGCGTCACGTGTGCTCCACGCTACCCGCCCAGTCCACCTCGCCCGACTCATTAGACGCCCCCGGGGGACACGGTGCCAGACCGGCCCCCCGGGCGCTCCGCATCACGTCACGTAGTGCTGCACGTGGGTGACACTCCGTGTTCACAGCGAGGGCGCGGACGCCTTCCGGCTCGTCAGCACCTCGTCGATGAGGCCGTACTCGACGGCCTCGGTGGCGGTGAGGAACTTGTCGCGCTCGATGTCCTCGCGCACCTGGTCGGCGGTGCGGTTGGAGTGGAACGCGAGCGTGTTCTCCAGCCAGGACCGCATGCGCAGGATCTCGTTGGCCTGGATCTCCAGGTCCGAGGCCTGCCCGTAGTCACCGCCGGCCATGGCCGGCTGGTGGATGAGGATGCGCGAGTTCGGCAGCGCGAACCGCTTCCCCGGGGCGCCGGCACCCAGCAGGACCGCCGCGGCCGAGGCGGCCTGGCCCATGCAGTACGTCTGGATGTCGGGGCGGATGTACATCATCGTGTCGTAGATCGCCGTCAGGGCCGTGAAGGACCCGCCCGGGGAGTTGATGTACATGATGATGTCGCGCTCGGTGTCCTGGGACTCCAGGACGATGAGCTGGGCGATGATGTCGTCGGCCGAGGCGTCGTCCACCTGCACGCCGAGGAAGATGATCCGGTCCTCGAAGAGCTTGGTGTACGGGTCCGAGCGCTTCATCCCGTAGGACGTGCGCTCCTCGAACTGCGGCAGGACGTACCGGGCGGACTGGTCGTACGCCGGGCTGAGGCGGGACTGCGGGGTCATCGGGCGGTCTCCCATCTGGGCGGCGAACGGAGGACGGAACGGCTCACGCATCGGTGCCGCCCCCGCCCTCGACCTCGCTGGTGTGACCGACGACGTGGTCGATGAGCCCGTACTCCTTGGCTTCCTGCGCCGAGAACCAGCGGTCGCGGTCGGAGTCGCGGGTGATCGTCTCGAACGTCTGGCCCGAGTGCTGCGCGATGAGCTCGGCCATCTGCTTCTTCGTCGCGATGATCTGCTCGGCCAGGATCTTGATGTCGCTGGCCGAACCGCCCAGACCGCCCAGCGGCTGGTGCATCATGATCTTCGCGTGCGGCAGCGCCGAGCGCTTGCCCGCGGCGCCCGCGCAGAGCAGGAACTGCCCCATCGAGGCCGCCATGCCGGTGGCGATCGTCGCCACGTCCGGCTTGATGTACTGCATGGTGTCGTAGATCGACATGCCCGCGGACACCGAGCCGCCGGGCGAGTTGATGTACATGAAGATGTCCGCGTCCGGGTCCTCGGCGGCGAGCAGCAGCAGCTGCGCGCAGATCGCGTTCGCCATGTCGTCCCGGACCTCGGAACCCAGCCAGATGATCCGCTGCTGCAGCAGACGCTGGTAGACGTTGTCGTCCAGGCCCATCCCCGGCGCGCCCGGCGTCCGGGCCTGCTGCGGCGTCACCAGTCCCGGTGCGCTCAAGATCTCGCTCACGCTGTTCCCTGGCCCTCTCCTGGCGTCGACCACCCACCCCGGACGGATCCGGGAGGGTCCGGCGGATGCTCCGCCGATCTCGATCGACCCTAACGCGCAGGTCCCGACGACCATGTCGGGGCCTGGCCCTTTTCGCTGTGGGCGCACCGGGAACAACGCTGCGCCCACAGCGTCCGGGATCAGCTCTTGGACTCGTCCTGCGCGGCCTGCTCGGCCGCGGCCTGCTCGTCCTCGCCGGTCGGGTCGACGGTCTCGCCGGCCTCGGTGGCGGGCGACTCGACCGTCTCGGCGGTCTCCTCGCCCGTCGCGGTCTCCTCGGCGGCCTCGTCCTCGGCGCCGCCGACGAGCTCCTCGAGGTCCACCGCGTTGCCGGAGGCGTCGGTCACGGTCGCCTTCTCCATGGCGACGGCCAGCGCCTTGCGGCGACGGACCTCACCGACCATGGCCGGGACCTGGCCCGCGCCGTCGACCATCTGCACGAACTGGTTGGGGTCCATGCCGTACTGCTGGGCCTGGCCGACCAGGTACTCGATGAGCTCGCCCTGCTCGACACCGATCTCATCGCGGTCGGCGAGGGCGTCCAGCAGCAGCTGGCTGCGGATGGCCTGCTCGGTCGACTCGGCGATCTCGGCGCGGTGCTCGGCGTCCTCGAGACGGTTCTCGCGCTCGAGGTGGGCGTGGATCTCGGCCTCGACCAGCGACGCCGGGACCGGCACCTCGACGACCTCGAGCAGCTTCTCGAGGACCTTGTCGCGAGCCTGCAGGCCCTGCTCGAACTTCTTGGACTGCTCGACCTGCTTGAGCAGGTCGGCCTTGAGCTCCTCGAGGGTGTCGAACTCGCTCGCCAGCTGGGCGAAGTCGTCGTCGGCCTCGGGCAGCTGACGCTCCTTGACCGACTGCACGGTCACGGTGATCTGCGCGTCCTCGCCCTTGCGGTCGCCGCCGGCCAGCGGCGCGGTGAACGTCGTGGTGCCCTCGGCGGCCACACCGGTCAGCGCCTCGTCCAGGCCCTCGATCATGTTGCCCTGGCCGATGCGGTAGCTGATGCCCTTGGCGGTCTCGATCTCCTCGCCGTCGATCTCGGCGTGCAGGTCGATCGAGACGAAGTCGCCGTCGGCGGCGGCGCGGTCGACGCCGACGAGGGTGCCGAAGCGCTCGCGCAGCGCGTCCAGGCGGGTGCCGACCTCCTCCTCGGGGACCTGCAGGTCGTCGACCGTGACGGTGATCGTCTCCAGGTCGGGCAGCTCGAGGGTCGGGCGGACGTCGACCTCGACGGAGAACTTGAGGTCACCGCCGTCCTTGGGGTCCGGCGCCTGCGAGACGTCGACGGTCGGCTGCCCCAGGGGCAGGTAGTCCGAGGCGTCGACGGCCTGCTGGTAGAACTTCGGCAGCGCGTCGTTGACGGCTTCCTCGAGCACGACGGCGCGGCCGAAGCGCTGGTCGATGACCCGCGCGGGCACCTTGCCCTTGCGGAAGCCCGGGACCTGGACCTGACCGGCGATCGACTTGTAGGCCTTGTCGAGACTCGGCTTCAGTTCGTCGTAGCCGACCTCGACAGTGAACTTCACCCGGGTCGGGTTGAGGGTCTCGACGTCGCTCTTCACAGCGGGGATCTCCTGGAGTCTCTCCGCGTCGTGCGGAGTCGTGGTCAGGCGTGCGGTACGCCGGGGCAGCCCCGACGCACCGCGAAAGCGTAGCCGTCCGCGACGGGGCCCTTCTCTGCGCGACCGTCACGTGCTGCGCGACGGCCGCGTGTCCGTCGGGGTACCCGGATTCGAACCGGGGGCCTTCCGCTCCCAAAGCGGACGCGCTACCAAGCTGCGCCACACCCCGCGCACCACCCGTGGGCGGTACAGGGAGCAGGCTACCGCCCGAGACCCGGTACGCTGTTCCCCGAGTCGCGATCAGGGCTGCGGTGCTGGTGCACAGCGGTCCCTCGTGCCTCACGCGGGCGTAGCTCAATGGTAGAGCCCTAGTCTTCCAAACTAGCTACGCGGGTTCGATTCCCGTCGCCCGCTCCACCGGCAGCGGCCGGCTCCCCCGGGGAGCCGGCCGCTTCGTCGTGAGAGGGTCCGGGCCATGCCGTCGACGTCGCCGACCTCGCCCGCCTTCCACGTCGTCGTGGCCCCGGACAAGTTCAAGGGCTCCCTCACCGCCGGCGAGGTGGCGCAGGTCGTGGCGGAGAACTTCGTCGAGGGCTTCAGCGCCGGCTACCACCGCACGCGCCTGGACGCGGGGGCGGAGTCCGTGGGGATGACGGTGGCCTGGACCGTGCTGCCCGTCGCCGACGGCGGGGAGGGCACCGTCGAGGCGGCGCTGCGCTCGGCCGGCTTCCGCGCCGTCGCCACGCGCGTGCCGGGCCCGACCGGCGAGAGCGTGGAGGCGACGTTCGCCCGCGACGGCGACGTCGCCCTCGTGGAGATGGCGCAGGCCTCGGGGCTGGACCGGCTGCCCGGCGGCACCCCCGCCCCGCTGACCGCGACGACCCGCGGCACCGGCGCCCTCATCCGCTCGGCCCTGGACTTCGGCGCCCGCGAGATCGTGCTGGCCGTGGGCGGCAGCGCCACGACGGACGGCGGGGCCGGGATCCTCACCGCACTGGGCGCCCGACTGCTCGACGCGGCCGGCCACGACCTGCCCGACGGCGGGGCCGCGCTGCTGGACCTGGAGCGCATCGACCTCTCCGGACTGGACCCGCGGGTGCGCTCGGTCACCTGGACCCTGGCGGCCGACGTGGACAACCCGCTGCTCGGCGAGCGCGGAGCGGCCGCCGTCTTCGGCCCGCAGAAGGGCGCCTCCCCCGCCGACGTGGACCTGCTGGACCGGGCCCTGACGCGGTTCGCCGACGTGCTGGCGGCCCAGACGGGCCAGGACGCGCGCGCGGTCCCCGGCGCGGGTGCGGCCGGTGGGGTCGGGTTCCTGGCCCTGGGCCTGCTCGGGGCGACCCGCCGTCCCGGCATCGAGGTCGTGCTGGACCTGGCGAACTGGCGGGAGCGCACGCGCGACGCCGACCTGGTCATCACCGGCGAGGGCAGCTTCGACGAGCAGTCCCTCGGCGGGAAGACGCCCGTGGGGGTCGCCGCCGCGGCCGCGCGGATCCCGGCGCCGGTGGTCGTGCTCAGCGGCCGGCGCACGCTGGAGGAGGCCGCCTGGCGGGCCGCGGGCTTCGCCGACGCCCGCGCGCTGACCGACGTGGAACCGGACCCCCGCGTGTGCCTGCGGGACGCGCACCGGCTCCTGGCCGGCCTGGCCCGCGACCTCGGCGCCGAGCACGGCGCGAGGGCCGCGACCGGACGTTAGTCGCGCCAGAGCAGCAGGGCGGTCCGGTCGTCGGCCTCGCCGGGGGCGACGTCGTCGACCAGGCCCGGCAGCGCGCCCGGGCGGTCGGCCGGAGCCAGGGCCACCAGCCGTCCGACGAGCGAGCCGATGCCCTCCCCGAGGTCGACGTCGCGCTGCTCGACCACCCCGTCGGAGTAGACCAGCAGGGCGTCACCGTGCTCCAGGGTCGTCGTGACCGAGGGGAAGTCGGCCTCGGGCACGACCCCCAGCAGCGGGCCGGAGGCGGCGTCGAGCAGTTCGGGCGCCTCGCCGGCGCGGGCGTGGATGGCGGGCGGGTGCCCGGCCGAGGACACCGTCACCTTGCCGGAGGTGAGGTCGACGGCCACGTGGACGGCGGTGGCGAACCCCTCGGACCAGTTCTGCCGCAGCACGTAGCGGTTGGCCGCGGGGAGGAACTCGTGCGCCGGCAGGGCGCCGAGCAGTCCGCCGAGGGCGCCGGACAGCAGCAGACCGCGGCTGCCGGCGTCCTGCCCCTTGCCCGAGACGTCGACGAGGGCGACCTCCAGCCGCTCCCGCGCGGAGCACAGCGACGACAGCAGCACGTCGCCGGAGAACGCGTCACCGTGGGCCGGGCGCAGCAGGCCTTCGACGTGCCAGTCCGCCGGCAGCGCGGGCAGCTCGCTCTGGGCCAGCAGCCGGTCGCGCAGCTCGACAAGCATCGCCTCGCCGAGGTACCCGGTCAGGCCGAGCTGGTCGCGGCCGCGGGCGAACAGCAGCGCCATCGCCACCGTCACGGCGAGCACGACGACCAGGCTCGGGCTGACCGCGCGGTCTCCCGCCCGGAAGACCACCGACAGGACCAGCGATCCGCAGATCACCGCGGCCAGCACGAGCATCGGCCGCAGCCGCAGCACGAGGGCCCCGACGAGCACGGCCGGGACGAAGGCCGTCAGCGGCACCCAGTAGGTGACGACCGACCCGACGGCGACGGCGAGGACGGCCGCGGACAGGACCGCGAGCGCGGGGCCCTGCGGTGGCCGGACGAGCAGCCGGCGCAGGCCGGCCCGCCGGGCGGCGTCGAGCGGGAGGAGGTGGTGGTCCTTGCTCCGCCGCATCCGCCCACCCTAGACGTCACCCTCCGTAGTTGGAAACGACGGGATGTGACCACCGGGCCGGCGACCGGTGCCCCGGCGGACCGGGCGGCGAGCTCCCGGACCTTGCGCAGGACGGTGCGCCCTTCGGGCAGGCGAGCCGATCAGGCCCCTTCGCCGGCCTGCTCCGTCGACAGCGGCGGCAGCTGCCCCGTGCGCGCGTACTCGTCGAGCATCTCGATGCGGCGCACGTGCCGGGGGTCGTTCGAGAACGGCGTGGCCAGGAAGGTCTCGGCCAGCCTGGTCGCCTCCTCGACGCTGTGCATGCGGGCCCCGATGCCGACGCACTGGGCGTCGTTGTGCTCCCGCGCCAGCCGGGCGGTCTCCTCCGACCAGGCCAGCGCGCAGCGGATGCCCGGCACGAAGTTGGCCGCGATCTGCTCGCCGTTGCCCGAACCGCCGATGACGATCCCCAGGCTGCCGGGCTCCTCGGCCACGGCGTGCGCCGCGCGCAGGATGAACGGCGGGTAGTCGTCGAGCTTGTCGTAGGCGTGGGCTCCGTGGTCGACGACGTCGTGGCCCTGCTCGCGCAGGTGGGCGACGAGGTGTTCCTTGAGCTCGAAACCGGCGTGGTCGGTGCCGACGTGGACGCGCATGGCGCAAGCTTGGCAGCCCGCTGCGACGATCGCCGGATGGGGTCTGCCGGAGCGGTCGTGCTGGGGGTGGACGGCCGGCGCGGCGGCTGGGCCGTGGCGGTCGTGCAGGCCGGGCGTGCGCGGACCCGCCTGCAGGAGTGGGTGACCCTGCCCCGGCTCGACACCGGGGCGCTGTTCGCCCTGGCCCGTGACGCCGGCGCGCGCGCCGTCGGTCTCGACGTCCCCGTCGGGTTGCCGCGCCACGACTGGCGCCCGGTGGACCTGGCCGCCAAGCGCGCCCTGGGCGCCGCCCACGCCCGGGTGTTCCTCGTCCCGCCGCGCGCCGTGCTGGCGGCCACCGACTACGGCACGGCCCGCGTCCGGTGCCGGGAAGTGCTGCACGGCAGGGGGTTGTCCGCGCAGACGTGGGGTCTGCGCGGTCCCGTCCTGGCCGTCGACGAGGCGCTCGCGCACGACCCGTGGGCCCGCGCGCACGCCGTGGAGACGCATCCCGAGCTGAGCTTCGCGGCGATGACGGGCGCGGTCCTGCCGTCGAAGAAGACGCCGCCCGGGCGGGCCGCCCGCCGAGCCGCCCTGGCCGGCTGGCTCGACGGACCGCCGGCTCCGCCCGGCGACGACCACCTCGACGCGGCGGCGTGCGCGTGGTCGGCGCTGCGCTGGGCGACCGGAACCGCACGCGTCCTCGGCGGCGAGGAGGACGAGCGCGGCCTGCCGATGCGGATCGTGGTGTGAGGCTCAGTCGAAGACGGGCCCCTGGGTGCGGGTGCGCTTGAGCTCGAAGAAGCCGGGGGTGCCGGCCACCAGCACGCAGCCGTCCCACAGGCGGCCGGCGTCCTCGCCCTTGGGCGCGGGGGTGACGACGGGGCCGAAGAACGCGACGTCGTTGAACGCCACGACCGGGGTGCCGACGTCCTCGCCGACCTTGGTGATGCCCTCGGTGTGCGAGGCCCGCAGCTCGGCGTCGTAGGTCTGGCTGTTGGCGGCCGCGGCCAGGTCGGCCGGCAACCCCACCTCGGCCAGCGCCTCGGCGACGACCGCCCCGAAGTCCTTGTTGCCGCCGGGGTGGATGCGGGTGCCCATGGCCGTGTACAGCGGGAGGACGACCTCCTCGCCGTGCAGCAGGCGGGCAGCGGTCACGACGCGGACCGGACCCCAGGCCCTGGCCATCAGTTCCTGGTACTCCGCGGGCAGGTCACGGCCCTCGTTGAGCACCGCCAGGCTCATGACGTGCCAGCGCACGGTGACGTCGCGGACCTTCTCCACCTCCAGCATCCAGCGGGAGGTCATCCAGGCCCAGGGGCACGCGGGGTCGAACCAGAAGTCGGCGACAGCCTTCTGCGCAGCGTTCTCGGTCGTCATGGACCCCATCCTGCTCCGCACCCGCGACACCCGCCCGGGCGGTGTCCACGCGGGCGGCCGGGGCTCGTGTCGGCGCCGCGTGGCAGAGTTCTCCGGGTCGTCGGCGGAGCCTTCGCCGGCGCCGCGGATGACATCCCGATCGAGAGGACGTGCCGGTGCCCGGCGAGAACCTGACGCGCGAGGAGGCGCGGGCCCGTGCGGGGCTCGTGCAGGTCGAGCACTACGACGTCGACCTGGACCTGACCACGGGGGCGGAGACGTTCCGCTCCACCACGACGGTGCGGTTCACCGCCACCGCGGGGGCCTCGACCTTCGTCGACCTCATCAGCGCGGCCGTCCACGAGGTCGTCCTGAACGGGACGTCGCTGGACGTGGGCGCCGTGAACGACGGCGTGCGGATCCAGCTCGACGGCCTGGCCGCCGAGAACGAACTGCTCGTCGTGGCCGACTGCCGCTACATGAACACCGGCGAGGGCCTGCACCGCTTCGTCGACCCGGTCGACGACGAGGTCTACCTGTACTCGCAGTTCGAGGTCGCCGACTCCCGGCGGGTCTACGCCGTCTTCGAGCAGCCCGACCTCAAGGCCGAGTTCACCTTCACCGTCACCGCGCCGGCGCACTGGCGCGTCATCTCCAACTCCCCCGTCGCCGGGCAGCACCCGGTCGAGTCGGGCACCCGCTGGACGTTCGAGAGGACGCCGCGGCTGTCGTCCTACGTCACCGCGATCATCGCCGGGCCGTACGAGGGCTCGCAGGACTCCCTCGTCTCGGCCGACGGCCGCACGATCCCGCTGGGCGTCTACTGCCGCAAGTCCCTCGTGCAGCACCTCGACGCGCACAACGTCGTCACCACCACGAAGCAGGGTTTCGAGTTCTTCGAGCGCGAGTTCGACCGCCCGTACCCGTTCGCCAAGTACGACCAGGTGTTCGTCCCGGAGTTCAACGCCGGTGCGATGGAGAACGCCGGCGCGGTGACCTTCGTGGAGAACTACGTCTTCCGCTCCAAGGTGCCGCAGGCGACGGTGGAACGTCGCGTCGTGACGGTGCTGCACGAGCTGGCGCACATGTGGTTCGGCGACCTGGTCACCATGCGCTGGTGGAACGACCTGTGGCTCAACGAGTCCTTCGCCGAGTTCGCCTCGACGCTGGCCGCGGCCGAGGCCACGGAGTGGAAGGGCTCCTGGACGACCTTCAACTCCCTGGAGAAGTCCTGGGCCTACCGGCAGGACCAGCTGCCGACGACGCACCCGATCGTCGCCGAGATCAACGACCTCGAGGACGTCGAGGTGAACTTCGACGGCATCACCTACGCCAAGGGCGCCAGCGTCCTGAAGCAGCTGGTGGCCTACGTGGGCCGCGAGGAGTTCCTGGCCGGGGTGCGCGCGTACTTCGCCCGGCACGCCTTCGGCAACACCGAGCTGGTGGACCTGCTGCGCGAGCTCGAGGCGACCTCGGGCCGGGACCTGAGCGCGTGGGCGGCCGAGTGGCTGGAGACCGCGGGCGTGGCGACCCTGCGCCCGGTGGTCGAGACCGACGCCGAGGGCACGATCACCGCGGCGACGTTGCAGCAGGAGGCGCCCGCGGCGCACCCGCACCTGCGGGCGCACCGGATCGCCATCGGCTGCTACGACCTGGTGGACGGGACGTTCGAGCGCACCCACCGCGTCGAGCTCGACGCCGCCGGGGCGAGCACCGACCTGCCGCAGCTGGTGGGCCGCAAGCGCCCCGACCTGCTGCTGGTCAACGACGACGACCTGGCCTACGCCAAGATCCGCCTGGACGAGGTCTCGCTGGCGAACGCCCTGCAGCACCTGGACGCGTTCCGCGACTCCCTGCCCCGCTCGCTGGTCGCGGCGGCGCTGTGGGACATGACCCGCGACGGGGAGTCCCCCGCCCGCGACTACGTCGACCTGCTGCTGGGCACGCTGCTGGCCGGCGACGCGGCCCGGGCCGACTCCACCGTCGCACTGGTGCTGCTGCGCCAGCTGACGACGACGGTCGAGCTGTACACCGCGCCGGCGCACCGCGAGGAGGTCCGCGCGCGGACGTCCTCGACGCTGCTGGAACTGCTGCGCGCGGCGGCGCCCGGCAGCGACACCCAGCTGCAGTTCGCCCGCTCGTTCGCCTCCTTCGCGCGCAGCGACGAGCACCTGGCCGTCATCGCCGGGCTCTACGACGGGTCGCAGACCATCGAGGGCCTGGACGTGGACGCGGACATGCGCTGGGCGCTGCTGACCTCCCTGGTGGCCGGTGGCGCCGCGGGTCCGGAGGCGATCGACGCCGAACTGGCGCGCGACGCCACCGCGACCGGTCAGCGCTCCGCGGCCGCCGCGCGCGCAGCGGTCCCGACGGCGCAGGCCAAGCAGCAGGCCTGGACCGACGTGGTGGTGGAGGGCGACCTGCCCAACGCCGTCCAGGCCTCGGTCATCGCCGGTTTCGGCCGCGCCCACGACGACGAGCTGCTGCGCCCGTTCGTCGAGCCGTACTTCGCGGCGCTGCGCGGGGTGTGGGCGGACCGGACCAACGAGATGGCCCAGCAGATCGTGACGGGCCTGTACCCGCTCGAGCTGGCCGACGCCGCCCTCGTGGAGCGGACCGACGCCTGGCTGCAGGCCGAACAGGACGCGCCGCCGGCCCTGCGCCGGCTCGTGCTGGAGAACCGCGACGGTGTGGCCCGCGCCCTGCGCGCCCAGGAGCGTGACGCGCAGCAGTGACCCGCGGTGGTTCCGGGGCGGTCCGCCGTCCCGGAACCACGGTGCAAGTCGGGCGCAAGGACGTTGCGCCACGGTGGGGACATGACCGAGACCCCACCACTGCGGAGCGCGCCGGGGGCGTGCGGCTGGCTGCCCTCCTGGTTCGTGCACCCCACCCACCTCGAGCTCGACTGCGGTTTCCACCTGCGGCCCCTGCGCGCCGTCGACCTCGACCTCGACCTGCCCGCGGTCCTCGGCTCGCGCGCGTCCCTGCACGCACGGTTCGGTGCGGCGTGGGGCTGGCCCCCGGCCGACCTGGACGCCGCCGCCGACCTGCGGGACCTGCAGCGGCAGGAACGCGAGATGGCCGAGCAGGTCTCGTTCAGCTACGGCGTGCTCGACGAGGCCGAGGACGCCCTGGCGGGGTGCGTCTACCTGGATCCGCCCCGTGGAGGTGCCGGTCCGGGCGCGGACGTCGACGTGTCCTGGTGGACGGTCGACGCCCACGCGGGGTCGGCGCTGGAGGCCGAGCTGCCCGGCGCGCTGCGGGACTGGCTCGCGCGCGACTGGCCGTTCACCCGGCCGCGGTTCGTCGGCGTCGACCTCAGCTACGAGGACTGGTCGCGACTGGCCGAGCCGTCGTGAGCGCAGCCGTCGTGGGCACCGTCACCGTCGCGGCCCCGGACTCCGCCACCGCGGTCCGGGCCAGGGCGACCACCTCCGCGAGCGTGGCCGACCGGCCGCGCTCGCCGGCCTGCTGCAGCTGGTGCTCGTCGAGCATCCCGCGCAGGGCGCCGGCCGCGGCCACCGCCGCGGCGGCGTCGCGCGGGTAGTAGCGGTAGACCTCGAAGCCGACGGTCTCGCGCGCGGCCTCGGCCGCCGCCGACAGGGCCGCGAGCAACGGTGCCGCGTGCTGGTCCGCAGGAGCGGTCCGGCGGACCAGCAGCACGACGAGCGCCTCGAGGAAGTACGACAGGTTGGCCAGGTCGCCCATCTGCTCGGACAGCAGCACCCCCTCCAGCAGGGTCACCGCCGCCCGCTGCGGGGCGACGTCGGCCTCGATGAGGGCCAGGTTGTACAGCGCCATGTAGGTCGCCAGCCGGTCACCGACCGCGCGGGCGAGTTCCAGGCCGGTCGTCACCTCCGCGCGCGCCGCCTCGACGCGCCCCGCGCGCCAGGCGACGGTGGCCGACCAGATCCGGTTCAGCCGCACGATCCACGGCCCCCAGCTGTCGGCCGGCAGCGGCTCGGCCAGCGCGATGGCGAGGCGGTGGGCGGCCGCGGCCGTCTCCAGGTCCCCGTCGACCAGGGCGCAGATGCCCAGACCCGCCTCGCAGTGCGCGATCGCCGCGTCCCGTTCGGCGGGCGGGCAGTCGGTCAGGGCCCGCGCACCGGTCAGCCCCTGCTGCCAGGCGGCGCGGGCCGCCGGGCCGTCGCCCTGGGCGAAGGCCATGGCGGCGCAGGCGGTGAGGGCCCGCACGGTCGCCGTGCTCACCACCGGGGACGGTCCCGCCGTGGCCGTGCGCACCACCGCGTCGGCGCAGCGCCGGCCGGTGCGCAGGTGACCGCGCAACCACCAGAACAACCAGCTGCCCCACACCAGGCGCCCACCCAGGTCCTGCTCGCCGGCCGCCACGGCCCAGTCGAGGGCGGCCAGCACGTTGGGGTGCTCGGTGTCCATGCGCTGCAGCCAGAGCACCTGCTCGGCGTGCCGGTAGCCGACCGTGGCCCGCTCGGCCAGGGCCGCGTAGGCCAGGGCGTGCGCCCGTGCGGCCTGCTCGCGTTCGCCCTCGGGCAGCAACCGGCGGGCGTGCTGGAGGGTGGGCTCGAGCATGGCGTACCGCGGCGGCAGCCCCGAGGCCGTCCCGGCGAAGTCGACCGTCACGAGCGAGTGCTCCACGAGCACCTCGAGCCGGTCCAGGACGTCGGGCCCCTCGACCACCTCGAGCTGCTCCAGCGTCCAGCCGCCGGTGAAGACGCCGAGCCGGCGGAACAGGCCCTGGCTGGCCTCGTCGAGCAGGCCGTAGCTCCAGTCCAGCGTCGCCCGCATCGTGCGCTGGCGTTCGGGCAGGTCGCGCGCGCCCCCGGCCAGCGCCTGGTCCAGCCGGCGCAGCAGGTCGTGCACGTCCAGGACGCGCACCCGGGCGGCCGCCAGTTCCAGCGCCAGCGGGATGCCGGCCAGCGACCGGCAGATCTCCTCGACCGCTCCCGCAGTGCGGGCGTCGAGGCGGAAACCGGGGGCGACCGCGACCGCCCGCTGGACGAACAGCTCGCGCGCCGGGGCGGCGGCCAGCGGCTCGACGCGGTGCTCCACCTCCCCGCCGACCCGCAACGGTGCCCGGGAGGTGACCAGGACGCACAGCCCGGGGCACCGGCCGACGAGGGCGGCGACGTCGGCGGCCGCTTCGAGCAGGTGCTCGCAGTTGTCCAGCACCAGCAGGCACCGGGCGGTGCCCAGCCGGGCGACGACGTCGTCGAGGACGTCCTCGTCCGTCGCCGTCGGCAACCCCACCGCACGGGCCACGGCGGGCAGCACGGCCGAGGCCTGCGTCAGCGCGGCCAGCGGGACGAACCACCCGCCGCCGGGGAAGTCCGCCCGTGCTGCCTCGGCCACCGCGGCCGCCAGCCGGGTCTTGCCCACGCCGCCGGTCCCGGTGAGGGTCACCAGCCGTGAGCTCCGGACGAGCCCGACCAGCCGTGCGACGTCGTCGGCCCGGCCCACCAGCGACGTGGTGGCCGTCGGCGGCACCGCCGCGCGGGCCGGAGCGGGAGGGTGGACCTCCTGCGCGGCGGCGGGTGCGGGCCCGTCCAGGGAGGGGTCCTGGCGCAGCACCAGGTCGCGCAGCCGGCGCAGCTGCGGGCCGGGGTCGATGCCGAGCTCCTCGCCCAGCAGCCGCCGGCCCTCGTCGAGGACGTGCAGCGCCTCGGCCTGCCGGGAGCTGCGGTAGAGGGCCAGGGCGAGCGCCGCGCGCAGGTCCTCGTGCAACGGGTGGGCGGCCACGAGTTCGCCGAGGCCGCCCACGGCCTCCCGGTGCCGGCCCAGGTCCAGGTCGACCCGGGCCAGCAGTTCCAGGGCCTCCAGCCGCCGTCCCTCCAGCCGCCGGGCCTCGGTGCGGGCGAACTCCGCGGGAACGTCGGCGTAGGCCGGGCCGCGCCACAGGGCCAGCGCCTCGGTCAGCGTGGTCCGGGCCGCGTGCGGGTCCTGCCCGGCCAGGGTGCGTGCGTCCGTGAGCGAGCGCTCGAAGACGACCGCGTCCAGGCCGTGGGCGGCGAGCACCAGCTGGTAGCCGGGGGCGCGGGTGCGCACGGCCTGCCGCGCGCCTGAACGCTCCAGCGCCTTGCGCAGCCGGGACACCGAACTGTGCATCGTGGAGGTCGCCGGCCGGATCCCGGCCTCGCCCCACACCCGGTCGGCCAGCACGTCCGCGTCCACGACACGGCCCGCGTCGACCGCGAGCGCCGCCAGCACGGTGCGCAGCGAGGGCCCCAGGGGCACCGCTGCGGTGCAGGTGCGGACCTCGACGGGACCCAGCACGCGAACCCGGACGCCCCTGTCCTCCTCAGCCGGCACGGGCACACGTTATCCAGGCGTGACACGTCCGGGGGTGCGTTCGGGGCCGACAGCCGGCTGCAAGCCGCCTGCAAGGTCAGCCCGGGAGAGTGGGGCGTGCACCCCAGGGGGGGGAGGGCGGTGCCGGAACGGACGGGGGGGTCCGTTCCGGCGCCGGGCGCACTCGGCGCCGAGGGCTTCAGAGACGCAGGCCCTCGGTGACCGCTCGCGCCAGCGACTGCACCCGGGGATCGCCGGCGAGGTCGTCGAGGAGCACGACCTTCCCGTCCGGCCCGGTCAGCGGCATCCGCCAGTTCGGGTACTCGTCGGAGGTGCCGGGCTGGTTCTGGGTGCGGCGGTCGCCGACGGCGTCGACGAGGGAGACCCCGACCAGCAGCGACGGCGAGAGCGTCAGGTAGCGGTGCAGCGCCTCGACGGTGCTCTGCTCGTCGGCCCCCTCGGCCAGCAGGCCCCTGTCGCGCACCAGCCCCAGGATGCGTTCCTGCTCGGCGGCGTCGCGGGCTCGCTCCTCCTGCACGGGTCGGGTGAGCAGGCCGAGCCGGTCGCGCAGCGCGACGTGCTCCTGGGCGAGGTAGCCGGCCGTCGGTGGCAGGTCGTGGACGGTGACGCTGGCCAGGGCGAGTTCGCGGAAGGCCTCCGGCGCCTTGGGGTGCTCACCGTCGTACTCGAACCACAGCACGGCGCTGCCCAGGATGCCGCGGTCGGCGAGGTAGTCGCGGACCCAGGGTTCGACCGTGCCCAGGTCCTCGCCGACCAGGACGGCCCCGGCCCGGTGGGCCTCCAGGGCCAGGATCCCGATGAGGGCCTCGTGGTCGAGCGTCACGTAGGTGCCGGCCGAGGGCGCAGCCCCCTGCGGGATCCACCACAGCCGGAACAGCCCGATGACGTGGTCGACGCGCAGGCCACCGGCGTGCCGCAGGATCGTGCGGACCATGTCGCGGAACGGGGCGTAGGCCAGCTCGGCGAGCCGGTCGGGCCGCCACGGCGGCTGGCTCCAGTCCTGCCCCTGCTGGTTGAACGCGTCCGGCGGCGCACCGACCGTCACCCCGCGCGCCAGGGCGTCCCCGAGGGACCAGACGTCGGCGCCGTCGGGGTGCACGCCGACGGCGAGGTCGTGCACGATGCCGGGTCCGGTGCCGGGCGAGGTGGCGGCGTCCTGGGCCCAGCGCAGCTGCTCGTCGCACTGCCACTGCAGCCAGCGGTGGAACTCGATGCGCTCGGCCAGCTCGGCGGCCAGGCCGGAGTCCTGCACGGCCTGCGGGGAGGCGGCCTCGGCGGGCCAGTCGGCCGCGGGCAGCCCGAACCGCTCGGCCAGCGCGCACCAGGTGGCGAAGCCGGTCAGACCCGGTTCCTCCGAGGCGGCGTAGCGCTGGAAGGCGGCCTCTCGGGCGGGGGAACGACCGTGGGCGTGGACGACCTCCAGGGCCTGCTTCTTCGCCGCCCAGGTCGCGTCGCGGTCGATCTCGCCGGGGTCGAGGTCGGCCGGCCGGACCCGTTCGGCGAGCTCCTCGACCAGGGCGCGGTCCGCGGGTGAGAGGTAGGCGACCTCCCGCACGTCCTCCACCCGCAGGTAGACGGGGTTGACGAACCGCCGGGTGGTCGGCAGGTAGGGCGAGGCCTCCATCGGCGGGACGGGCTGGGCGGCGGCCAGCGGGTTGACCAGCACCCAGCCGGCGCCCTGGTCGGCGGCGATCGCCGTCAGCTCGGCCAGGTCGGCGAGGTCGCCCACCCCCCAGGAGCGCTGCGAGCGCACCGAGTACAGCTGCGCCTGGTAGCCCCAGCTGCGACCGGACTGCAGCGTCGGCGGCAGCTCCAGGACGTCCGGGGTGACGACGAGCGGGCAGTGGGCCTCCCCCGTGGGGGTCCGGGCCTTGAGCACGTGCCAGCCCAGCGGCAGGTCGTCGGGGACCTCGAAGGTGGCGCGGCCGGTGAGCCGGCCGTCGACGTCGACGGGGTCGATCCAGCGGTCGACCTGCCGCAGCGGAGCCCACCCGTCGCCGCCCTCGAGCTCGACGTGGACGTCGACGGGGTCGCCGTGCGGGACGTGGACGGGCACGTGGTGCGCGCGTCCTTCCCGGGTGACGACCACCGGGGGCAGCACCCGCCGCCAGGGTCGCAGCTTCACCTCGTGCAGCGCCTGCGCGATCGCCTCGCGGCCGGACACGTCCAGCCCCATGGCGCCCAGCACGGCGGTCACGGTGGCCGCAGGCACGCTGGTCTGCTCGCCCTGCCAGTCGGTGAAGGTCGTGGAGACCCCGCAGGCCTTCGCGAGATCGGTGAGGTCGGCGCTGAGGTCGGCGCTCGGCACGTCGGTGGCCACCCGGCGACTCTGCCAGAGGTGCCGCCCCCGTGCCCGTCAGAGCGCGGGCGCGCCCGGGTCCGCGTGGGCGACCGGCGGGTGTCGGGCGCTCTGCCTAGGGTGGTCGGCCATGAGCACCCAGACTCCCGCGGCCACCGGCACGGGTCCGGAGCCGGGACGGCAGGGCCCGGGCCCGGGGCTGGCGCCCCGTCTCGACGTCGTCGACGAGCTGCACGGCGTGGCCGTGGCCGACCCCTACCGCTGGCTCGAGGACGCCGACGACCCGCGCACGGTGGCGTGGTCGCAGTGGCAGGACGAGGCCTGGCAGCGGTGGGCCCAGCAGCTGCCGGGCCGCGACCGACTGGAGGCGCGGGTCCGCGAGCTCATGGCGACGGGGTCGGTGGGCACGCCGGTGCACCGCGGTGACCGGGTGTTCCGGACCCGTCGCGAGCCCAGCGCCGAGCACGGTGTGCTGCTGGTGGCCGATCCCGGCGCCGAGCCCCGCGTGCTGGTCGACCCGGTCGCGCTGGACCCCTCGGGCACGACGACGCTCGACGGCTGGCGGCCCGACGTCGAGGGCGAGCTGGTGGCCTACCAGCTGTCCGAGGGCGGCAGCGAGGAGAGCGTGCTGCGCGTCCTGGACGCCACCACCGGCGAGGTCGTCGACGGCCCGGTCGACAGGGCCCGCTACTCCCCCGTCGCCTGGCTGCCCGCCACCGGTGAGGGGCGATCACGAGCTTCGAAGGCCTTCTACTACGTCCGGCGGCTGCCTCCGGAGCAGGTCCCGGCCGACGAGCGGCAGTACCACCGCCGCGTCTACCTGCACGTCGTCGGCACCGCTCCGGCCACCGACGTGGAGGTCTTCGGCGAGGGCCGGTCGAAGACGAACTACTACGGCGTCTGGACCTCCCGCGACGGGCGCTGGCTGATCGTCACGGCCTCCGACGGCACCGCCCCGCGCAACGACGTCTGGATCGCGGACCTGTCCGCCGGTGATCCGGCACGGCCGCGGTTCCGCACGGTCGTGGAGGGGCGGGACGCCAACACCGGCGCCTGGGTCGGCCGCGACGGGCGGCTGTACGTGTTCACCGACCTCGACGCCCCGCGCGGCCGGCTGGCCGTGGCCGATCCGCACGCGCCCGGGGTGGAGGGCTGGCGCGACCTGGTCCCGCAGGCCGAGGCGCTGCTGGACGACGTCGCCGTCCTGGACGGGCCGGAGCTGGACGATCCCCTGCTGGTGGTCGGGTGGACCGAGCACGCGGTGAGTTCGGTGACGGTGCACGACCTGGGGACGGGCAGGCAGCTCGAGGGACCGGCGGGCCGGGTCGAGCTGCCGGGCGCGGGGTCGATCGGCGGGCTGGTCGGCCGCCCCGAGGGTGGCCACGAACTGTGGTTCGGCTACACCGACGCCACGACCCCGACGTCGATCTGGCACTTCGACGCGCGCACCCGCGACCTGACCGTCGAGGCGGCTCCGCCGGGGGCGGTGCAGGTGCCCGCCGTCGTCAGCCGGCTGCTGGAGTACCCCTCCACCGACGGGACGGTCGTGCGGCTGCAGGTGACCGCGCGCCGGGACCTGCTGGACGGTGACGGGATCCCGCGCGAACCGGCGCCGACGATCCTGTACGGCTACGGCGGGTTCGGGATCAGCCTGTCCCCGCACTACGCCCCCGACACCCTGGCCTGGGTCGAGGCCGGCGGTGTGTACGCCGTGGCGAACCTGCGCGGCGGCGGCGAGGAGGGTGAGGACTGGCACCGCGCCGGGATGCGCGGGGCCAAGCAGAACGTGTTCGACGACTTCCACGCGGCGGCCCGGTTCCTCGTCGCGCAGGGTTTCACCACGCACGCGCAGCTGTGCGTGCACGGCGGCTCCAACGGCGGGCTGCTGGTGGGGGCCGCGCTGACCCAGGAGCCGGCGCTGTTCGCCGGGGTGGTGTGCTCGGCGCCGCTGCTGGACATGGTCCGCTACGAGCTGCACGGCCTGGGCGCGACGTGGAACGACGAGTACGGGACGGCGGCCGAGGCGCAGGAGTTCGGCTGGTTGCACTCCTACTCCCCCTACCACCGGGTGGTGGAGGGGACGGCGTACCCGGCGGTGCTGTTCACGGTGTTCGACGGGGACAGCCGGGTCGACCCGCTGCACGCGCGCAAGCTGTGCGCCGCCCTGCAGCACGCGACGTCCTCGGACCCCGCGGCGCGGCCGGTGCTGCTGCGCCGGGAGAGGGACGTCGGGCACGGTGCGCGGTCGGTCTCGCGCAGCGCGGGCCTGGTCCGTGACACCCTCGCGTTCGCCGCGAAGGCCACCGGCCTGTCCCTGGCCGACTGACCCCACGCCTGCGAAGGAGTTGCTCCACCCCGTGCTGGACTCGATCACCGAAACGCTCGGCGCCGTCTCCACCGACGACGCCACGGCCGGCGCCCAGGACGTCGTCACGTTCCTGCTCGACAAGCCGTTGAAGATCGTCGTCATCCTGCTGGTCTGCTGGATCGCACGGTTCCTGCTCATGCGGCTCATCGGCCGCGTGGCGGCGGGGATCGCGACCGGCGCCGGCAAGCTCGGCGGCGGCCGCAGGAACGCCCTGCTGGAGTCCTCCCCGCTGCTGAACGAACGGCGTCAGCAGCGGGCCGAGACGCTGGCCTCGGTGCTCAAGAGCACCGTGACGTTCGTCGTCGGGATCCTGGCGATCCTCATGGTGCTGGACACCGTCGGCATCGCGATCGCGCCGTTCCTGGCCTCGGCCGGGATCGCCGGTGTCGCGCTCGGGTTCGGTGCGCAGGCGCTGGTGAAGGACTTCCTGTCCGGCATCTTCATGCTGGCCGAGGACCAGTACGGCGTGGGCGACTCCGTCGACCTCGGGGACGCCTCGGGCACCGTCGAGGCCGTCGGGTTGCGCGTCACCCGGCTGCGCGACGTCAAGGGCACCGTCTGGTACGTCCGCAACGGCGAGATCCTGCGCGTGGGCAACCAGAGCCAGGGCTGGGCGCGGGCCGTCGTCGACGTGTCCGTCGCCTACGGCGAGGACCTCACCCACGCCCAGCGGGTCCTGCAGCGCATCGCCGACTCGCTGGTGGCCGAGGAGGAGTGGAAGGACCTCGTCATCGACGCGCCCGAGGTCTGGGGCGTGGAGCAGATGACGACCGACGGCATCGTGCTGCGCCTGGTCGTCAAGACCCGGCCCCTGCAGCAGTGGGCCGTCCAGCGTGAACTGCTGCGCCGCATCAAGGCCGTGTTCGACGCCGAGGGCATCGAGTTCCCGCCGACCCAGCGCACGGTGTTCCTGGGCCACGACGGTGAACGGAACGGCCGGCGCGAGGAGGGCCCGGCGCAGCGGCGGACCGACCCGGCGCAGGCCGTGGTGTCCCAGCCCCCGCCGCCCAGCGAGGCCGACGTGGTCGCCGCCGACGCCGCGGCCGCCGACGCGGCGAACACCCACCGGGGGCTGTGAACGGCCGGCAGCCGCCTCACGACAGGATCCCCCGCAGCAACCAGTCCAGCCCGACCCGGAAGCTGCGCTCGACGGCGGCGTCGTCCAGCGGCCGGTCACCGGGGGCGGGCGCGGCGAACGCCGCGACGCCGATGGTGTGCACGACGAGGACCCGCACGGCGTCGGCGACGTCGTCCCGGCCCACCCCGGCGGCGAGCAGCTGCGCCGTCATGAGCTCCCCGAGCCGCACGGCGTGCGGACCGCGCGCGCCGGAGCGTTCGAGGTAGAGCGGGACGAGGTCGCGGTGGGCCAGCAGGACGGCGTAGGTGCCGGTCAGCACGGCGCGCAGGGCCTCGGCCGGCCCGAGGCCGGCGGTGGGTTCGGGAACCTGCGCCAGCACGTCGTCGAGCAGGACGTCGAGCAGGTCGGCGCGGCTGCCGACGTGGCTGTAGAGCGTGTTGGGCGCCACCCCGAGGCGACGTGCGACCGAGCGCATCGACAGCGCGGGGTAGCCCTGCTCGGCGGTGATCGCGCGCGCCGCGGCGAGGACGTCCGCGCGGGCGACGCCCGCGCGCTGACCGGGTCTGCGGGAGGTCACTGGACAAGCGTACTGGACGGCGTACAGTAGAGCTGGACAGCGTCCAGTTCACTCGAGGAGGCTCACCGTGCTCACCGGAACCGCCGCCGGCGTCCCCTACGTCGTCCTCCCGCCCGCCACCGCCCGCCCCGAGGCACCCGTCGTCGTCGGCTGGCACCTGCTGGACCCACCCCGCACCCCCGAGGCCTTCGCCGCGGCCCTCCCGCTGGAGGGGCTGGACGCGTGGCGCGTCTTCCTCGGCCTGCCCCTGTCCGGCAGCCGGATGCCGGCCGGCGGGTTCGAGCAGGTCCTGCGCCTGGCGGCGCGGGACGTCATCGCCGAACTGCACGGCCGGATCGCCCTGGAGGCGCTGGCCGAGTTCCCGGCCGCGTTCGCGGCGATCCGCACCCGACTCGGCCTCGGCGACGGACCGGTCGCGCTGCTCGGTGGATCGATGGGCGCCATGGTCGCCCAGCTGGTCGCGGCCTCCGGCGCGCTCGACGTGCGGGCGCTGGCGCTGGTGAGCCCGCTGGTGGACCTGCGCGCGACCCTGCCGTTCATCGCCGAGGCCCTGGGCATCGAGGTGAGGTGGACGCCGGAGAACGAGGCGACCGCGGACCGGATGGACTTCGTGCGCCGGGCGGGTGAACTGGCCGGCCTGCCGCTGCTGGTGGTCACCGGCGACGAGGACGTCCCCGTCTTCCTCGACGTCGTGGCGGCGCAGGCCGGGCGGCTGCCGGGGGCGCGGCAGGAGCGGATCGCCGGGATGGGCCACGCGCTGGCCGACGAGCCCGGCACCGGTCCCGCTCCGCAGACCCCGCACGCCGCGCAGGTCGACGCGGTCGTGACCGCCTTCCTGCGCGAACACCTGTCCTGACGTCCGGGTCGCGGGGTGCGGCGGGCGCTCGGAGACTGGGGCCGTGGAACACGTGGCGACGGGCGAGGGACGAGTGGCTCTGGTGACCGGGGTGACCGGGTACATCGGCGGCCGGCTCGTCCCCGAGCTGCTGGCTGCGGGCTTCACGGTCCGCGCGATGGCCCGCCGGCCCGAACTGCTGCGCGACCGGCCCTGGATCGACGACGTCGAGGTCGTCCAGGCCGACGCCTCCGACGCCGACCAGGTGGCCGCGGCCCTGGAGGGCGTCGACGTCGCCTACTACCTCATCCACGCCATGAGCGCGGGCGGGCACTTCTCCTCCACCGACCGCCGCACCGCCCGCACCTTCGCGCGCGCGGCGGCCGCTCGACGCGTCGGCCGCATCGTCTACCTGGGCGGCCTGCACCCCGAGGACGAGGAGCTGTCGACCCACCTGGAGTCGCGTCGCGAGGTCGGCGAGATCCTGCTGGACGGACCGGTTCCGGCCACGGTGCTGCAGGCCGCGGTGATCATCGGTTCGGGATCGGCGAGCTTCGAGATGATGCGCTACCTCACCGAGCGGCTGCCGGTCATGGTCTGCCCGAGCTGGGTGAGCAACCGCATCCAGCCGATCGCCGTGCGCGACGTGCTGCGCTACCTCGTGGGGTCGGCCTCGATGCCGGCGCAGGTGAACCGGACGTTCGACATCGGCGGTCCGGACGTGCTGACCTACCTGGACATGATGCGTGGCTACGCCCGGGTCGCCGGACTGCCCAAACGCACGGTGCTGCCGGTGAAGGTCATGTCCCCCAAGCTGTCCAGCCACTGGGTCGGCCTCATCACCCCGGTGCCCAAGCAGATCGCGCGCCCCCTGGTGGAGAGCCTGGTGCACGAGGTCGTCTGCAAGGAGCACGACATCGCGCGGTACGTGCCCGACCCGCCCGGCGGCCTCATCCCGTTCTCGCGCGCGGTGCGGCTGGCCCTGCAACGCGTCCAGGAGGCCAACGTGGCGACCCGCTGGAGTTCGGCGTCGGTCCCCGGCGCCCCCAGCGACCCGCTGCCGAGCGACCCCGGCTGGGCCGGCGGCAACCTCTACGAGGACGACCGCACGACGGTCGTCGACGCCCCGCCGCGCGTCCTGTGGCAGGTGCTCGAAGGCATCGGCGGCGAGCAGGGCTGGTACTCCTGGCCGATGGCCTGGGCGGTGCGCGGGGTCATGGACCGCTTCTCCGGCGGACCGGGACTGCGCCGCGGCCGTCGCGACCCCCGGCACCTCATGATCGGTGACGCCGTCGACTGGTGGCGGGTGGAGGAGCGCCAGCAGGACCGGTTGCTGCGGCTGCGGGCCGAGATGAGGGTGCCCGGGCTGGCCTGGCTGGACCTGAGCATCGAGACCGATCCGGTGGGCCGGACCCTGTTCCGCCAGCGGGCGCGGTTCCACCCCAAGGGCCTGGCCGGCCAGGCCTACTGGGCGGGGATCAGCCCGTTCCACGGCGTCGTCTTCGGCGGGATGCAGCGCAACGTCAAGCGGGCTGCGGAGGCCGCGGCCCGCGGCGAGCGGCCGGCGAGCCCCGTCCCGGCGCCCACCCCACGCGGCGTGGACGTCGCCGACCGCGCGACACTGGTGCGGTGAGCCCCGACCTGCCGTTCGTCCGTCCGCAGAACCTCATCGGCCGCACACCCGCCGGTCCCGACGGCGGCACGCGGACGTTCTTCGACGAGGTCGGCGGACACGAGACGTTCGTCAGGCTCGTCGACGTCTTCTACGACGGCGTCGCGCAGGACCCGGTGCTGCGGCCGATGTACCCCGAGGCCGAGCTCGGCCCGGCCAGGCAGCGGCTGCTGATGTTCCTCGAGCAGTACTGGGGCGGCCCCTCGACGTACTCCGAGCAGCGCGGTCACCCGCGGCTGCGGATGCGCCACGCCCCCTTCAAGGTCAACCCCGACGCCCGCGACCGCTGGCTGGCGCACATGCGCGTCGCGGTGGAGTCGCTGCAGCTGGCGCCGGCGCAGGAGGGCGTCCTGTGGGACTACCTCGACCGGGCCGCGCACAGCATGCTCAACACCTTCGAGGACTGACCGCGTCCGACCGCCACGGTGCTCGACCACCACGTTCCCGTGGCGCACCCACCCTGCCCTGCTCGAGCACTCCGGTGATCAAGCACTCTCGCCGGCACACCGCTCCGGCGGCAGGTTCTCCCGGGCCCAGGTGGTGAGCTCGGACAGCGCCGGCGCGAGCGCGTGGCCGGAGTCCGTCAGCTCGTAGACCACCGACACCGGCGGCCCCTCGTGGACGGTCCGGCTGACCAGGCCGGCGCGGCACAGCTCCCCCAGCCGGTCCGACAGCACCGAGTCGCTGATGCCCGCGACGGTGCGGCGCAGGTCGGAGAACCCGGCGGGGCCGTGCCCCAGGGTCGCGAGCAGGATGCCGTTCCAGCGCTTGCCCAGGAAGCCGAAGGCGCGGGCCAGCGCTCCGTCGCACGCCCGGGCGCTGTGCTCGACCTGCTCACTCACACCGCCAGCGTACTCCCTTGACGCTTCAACGTCCGGTGCTACTCTTCTTTTCGAAGCAGCCCGCTCAGGGCTAGCGGATCCGATGGGAGAAGCCATGACTGCCGTTGACGACCGTCCGCTCGGCCTGGACGACGCGGCCCGCGCGGCCCTGTTCACCGACGCGCACACCGCCAACACCTTCGCGAGCACACCGGTCAGCGACACCGAGCTGGCGCAGATCTGGGAACTGGCCCGGTGGGCCCCGACCGGCGCGAACCTGCAGCCCCTGCGCGTGCTGTTCGTGCGCAGCGCCGAGGCGCGGGCCAGGCTCGTGCCGCTGCTGGCGGACACGAACCGGGAGCGCGCCGCGAGCGCCCCCGTCACGGCCGTCCTCGCCGTCGACGACCGCTACCACGAGGCCATCCCGACCGTCGCGCCCTTCATGGCGGGGATGCAGCCGGTGCTGGAGGAGAACACCGCGCTGCGCGCCGACATGGGCGGCTACAGCGCTGCGCTGCAGGCGGGGTACTTCATCCTCGCCGTCCGCGCGCTGGGCCTGGCCGCCGGCCCGATGGCCGGTTTCGACAAGGCCGCCGTCGACGCCGAGTTCTTCGCCGGCACGGACTGGCACTCCACCCTCGTGGTCAACATCGGCCACCCCGGCGAGGGCGCGTTCCGCCCCCGGCTGCCGCGCCTGCCGCACGAGGACGTCCTGCGCTTCGCCTGAGCGCGACTCAGCCCAGGGCGCCGATCCGGACCCCCCACCCCTGTTGTCCGCGGAAACAACAGTCTCCGTCGCAGTGAAGCGCTTCCCTCCGACGGAGACTGTTGTTTCCGCGCGGATCCCGGGTCAGTCGCGCGGGGCGTGGGAGCTGAGGAAGGAGTACACCTCCAGGTCGTCGACACCGGGGAACCGGCCCGAAGGCAGCGGGGCGAGGGTCTGGGCGTGCAGTCGCGCGCTGGGCCAGGCCTGCTCGGCCCAGCGCTCCACGAGTTCGGCCGGTGGGCGGCGGCAGCACGCCGCCTCCGGGCACGAGCTCACGGTGCGGACCCGGGTGTCGCGCCCGCGGAACCACTTCGCGTGGGCGTACGGCACCCCGACGGTGATGGAGAAACCCCCGTCGGCGCTGGTGCCGGTCTGGCTGGAGCACCAGAACGTACCGGCCGGGGTGTCGGTGTA
This sequence comes from Kineococcus deserti, assembly GCF_050871945.1. Classification (NCBI taxonomy): domain Bacteria; kingdom Bacillati; phylum Actinomycetota; class Actinomycetes; order Kineosporiales; family Kineosporiaceae; genus Kineococcus; species Kineococcus deserti. The sequence continues at coordinate 47,979 of NZ_JBJLSI010000002.1, forward strand.
CTGGTAGTTCTCCGTCGTCCGGTTCCGCTCGCCGAACACCGTGCGCGCGGTCCAGCGCCGGCACACCGGCTGCCCCTCGATCGCCCCCGAGGCGTCCTGCGGGAACGGCACCCCGTCGTTCTCGTACCCGCGGTACAGGGCGCCGTCGTCACCCACGCGCAGGAAGTGCACGGGGATCCCGAGGTGGGAGGTGAGCAGGTTCGTCAGCCGGTGCGCGGCCGCCTCGTGGGTCACGCCGAACGCGTCCCGGAAGTCCTCCACGGCCAGGTCCTTGTCCGCCTTGGCCGCCGACAGGAACTCCACCGCGGCGCTGCGCGGCAGCAGGCAGCACGCCGCGAAGTAGTTGATCTCCAGCCGCTGGCGCAGGAACTGCGTGTAGCTGGCCGGCCGCTCGTGGTCCAGCACCCGGTGCGCGATCGCCTGCAGCGCCAGCGATCGCAGGCCGTGGCCGCCGGGGATCGAGGCCGGCGGCAGGTAGATGCGGCCGTTGGCCAGGTCGGTGACGGTGCGGGTGGAGTGCGGCAGGTCGTCGACGTGGATGATGCTGAACCCCAGGTCGGCCGCCATCCGCGCGACCTGCCGGTGCGTCAGCGCCCCGACGGTGTACCCCGCGGACCGGACGAGGTCCTCGGCGAGTTCCTCGATCTCGGACAGGTGGTTGTCCGAGGCGCGCATGAGCAACCGGAGCTCGGTGTTGGCCCGCCGCGCCTCCTCGGGGGTGGCGTTGGAGGCGTCGTGCCGGCGGGCCAGTTCGCGGTGCAGGCCGACGAGCGCCTCGAGCGCGTCGGTCGGCAGCTTGCGGCTGGAGCGGACCTCGGTCAGCCCCAGCGAGCGGGCCAGCGGCGAGCGCTGGGCGTGGTCCAGCTCGATCTCCAGCGCCGCCCGGCGACCGGGCGGCGGCGCCGGGTCGAGCAGGTCCGAGGGGCTCACCTCCAGCGCCCTGGCCACGGCGGTGATGAGCGAGAGCCGTGGTTCGCGCTTGCCGTTCTCCACCTGCGACAGCTGGCTCTGCGCCGCCCCGACGACCTCGCCGAGCTGGGCCAGCGTCCAGCCCTGGAGCTGCCGGTGGTGGCGGATCCGGCGGCCCACCGTCAGGGCGTCCAGCCCGGCCTCGGGAACGGGCGTCTCGACGGCGGGATCGGTCAGCGGTTCGAGCGCAGCGACGCGCAGCGGGGCCATGAGGTTCACCGTAGGTGAAGAACGGCCGATCTTCACCCCCCTCCGCCGTTGTGGCGGGGTGGTGCGACCCCCAGGATCGAAACACGCCACCGAGCCCGAGACGATCCCGAGGAGGCACGCCGACGTGACGACCGTGACGACCGGAACCGACACCCTGAGCCTGTCCGGTACCCCGACGAGCAACACCTCCGTGCTGCGCTGGGTGCGCGAGACCGCCGCGCTCACCGAGCCCGACGAAGTGGTCTGGTGCGACGGGTCGCAGGCCGAGCACGACCGGCTGACCGCGCAGATGGTGGCCACGGGAACGCTGATCCCGCTGAACCCCGAACGGCGTCCGGGCAGTTTCCTGGCCCGCTCGGCCCCGGGCGACGTGGCCCGGGTGGAGTCGCGCACCTTCATCGCCTCGCGCCGGCAGGCCGACGCCGGCCCCACCAACAACTGGCGCGAGCCCGAGGCGCTGCGCGAGGAGCTGAACGGCGTGTTCGCCGGCTGCATGCGCGGTCGGACGATGTACGTGGTCCCGTTCTCGATGGGGCCGGTGGGCGGCCCGATCTCCCAGCTGGGCGTGCAGGTGACCGACTCGCCCTACGTCGTGGTCAGCATGCGGACCATGACCCGGATGGGTGCGCAGGCCCTGGCCGCCCTCACCGAGGGCACCCCGTGGGTCCCGGCGGTGCACTCGGTGGGGTTCCCGCTGGTCGACACCATCGGCCGCGCCCGCGCCGACGTGCCCTGGCCGTGCAACGACCTGAAGTACATCGCGCACTTCCCCGAGTCCCGGGAGATCTGGTCCTACGGGTCCGGGTACGGCGGCAACGCGCTGCTGGGCAAGAAGTGCTTCGCGCTGCGCATCGCCTCGGTCATGGCCCGCGACGAGGGCTGGCTGGCCGAGCACATGCTCGTCCTGAAGGTCACCTCCCCGCAGCAGCGGGTGTTCCACCTGGCCGCGGCGTTCCCCTCGGCGTGCGGGAAGACGAACCTGGCGATGCTGCGCCCGACGCTGCCGGGCTGGCGGGTCGAGACGATCGGCGACGACATCGCCTGGATGCGCCCGGCCCCGGACGGGACGCTGCGGGCGATCAACCCCGAGGCCGGGTTCTTCGGCGTCGCTCCCGGCACGGGGTGGTCGACGAACCCGACGGCGATGGAGATGCTGCGCGAGAACGTCATCTTCACCAACGTCGCGCTCACCGACGACGGGGACGTGTGGTGGGAGGGCATGACCGACGAACCGCCCGCGCACCTGGTCGACTGGCAGGGCCGGGACTGGACGCCGGACTCGCCGGGTCCGGCGGCCCACCCGAACGCCCGGTTCACCGTCTCGGCGGCCCAGTGCCCCACGATCACCGACCTCGACGAGCCGGCCGGGGTGCCGATCGACGCGATCCTGTTCGGCGGCCGGCGACGCACCAACGTCCCGCTGGTCGCGCAGGCCGGCGACTGGGGCCAGGGCGTGTTCATGGGCGCGGCGATCTCCAGCGAGCAGACCGCCACGGCCGAGGGCACCGTGGGGCAGTTGCGGCACGACCCGTTCGCGATGACCCCGTTCGCCGGGTACGACATGGCCGACTACTTCGCGCACTGGCTCTCCCTGCGCGAGGAGGTGCAGCACCTGCCGCAGGTGTTCAGCGTGAACTGGTTCCGCCGCGGCGACGACGGCCGCTTCCTGTGGCCCGGCTTCGGGGAGAACTGCCGGGTGATCGACTGGATCTGCCGGCGGCTGGCCGGGCAGGCCGAGGCGCTGCGCACCCCCGTCGGCGACGTTCCCGTCCCGGGTGCGCTGGACGTCGAGGGCCTGGACGTCTCCCCCGCCGACCTCGCCGAGCTGTTCACCGTCGACACCGCCTCCTGGCTGGCCGAGGTCGACGCGCTGGAGGAGTACTTCGCCCGGTTCGGTGAGAAGTTCCCGGCCGAACTGCGCGGTCACCTGGACCTGCTGCGCTACCGCCTCACCGCGCCCACGGGCGGTGACCTGGACGCCTGAGGCGTCCCCTCGCACCACCGTCGTCACGTCCTGCCGGGTACCGGGCTCGCCGGGGGGACGTGGCGACGGTGAACCCGCCCTCGGCTCAGGGACGCACGAGGACCTTCCCGACGGCTGCGCCGGACTCCAGCCGCGCGAACGCGTCGCGGGCGTCGACCAGGGCGTGCACGGAGTCGACCTCCGGTTCCAGTCCCGCGGTGTCGCAGAACTGCAGGAGCCGCTCGAACTCCTCACGGGTGCCCATGGTCGAACCCAGCACCCGCAACTGCCGGAAGAAGACGTTCTCCAGCATGGCCGGGGTGTCCCCACCCGTGGTCGCGCCGGCCACGACGATGCACCCACCGGGTCTCAGCGACTGCACCGAGTGCTTCCACGTCGCCCGCCCGACGGTCTCGAAGACCGCGTCGACGCGGGCGGGCAGCCGTTCCCCGCTCGCGAACGTCGCGTGGGCACCCCAGGCGCGGGCCTTCTCCAGCCGTTCGGGCGACCGCCCGGCGACCCAGACCCGCAACCCCGCAGCCGCGCCCAGGCGGACCAGCGCGTTCGAGACGCCACCGGCCGCGCCCTGGACGAGGACCGTCTGCCCCGGCACCGCACGGGCCTGGGTGAACAGCATCCGGTAGGCCGTGAGCCACGCCGTGCCCAGCGCGGCGGCGCGTTCCACGCTCCACCCGGCGGGCCGGGGCAGCAGGTTCCGGCGGGGAACCCAGACGTGCTCGGCCAGGGTTCCCGGGTGCAGTTCGGACAGCAGCGTCCGCCGCGGGTCCAGGGTCTCGTCCCCGCGCCAGTCCTCGTCACCCACGACCGCGTGCACGACGACCTCGGTGCCGTCGTCGGTCGTCCCGGCCGCGTCGCAGCCCAGGACCATGGGCAGCCGGTCGGCGGGCAACCCCACCCCGCGCAGGCTCCACAGGTCGTGCCGGTTCAGCGCGGCCGCACCGACGCTGACCCGCACCCACCCGGCGGGCGGTTCGGCCACGGGGCCTTCGCCGACCTCCAGCGCGGAGAGCGGATCGTCGGGACGGGCACGGACGGCGCGGGCGGCGAGCACGGGCGCGACGGTACCCCGGTACCGTCGCGCGGTGACCACCTCGCCCCTGCTGTCCGTGCTCGACGTGCAACCGGCCGAGGACGCCGCCGACGTGTTCACCGGCCCGAACCTGCCGCACTGGCGTGCCCGGTTGTTCGGCGGGCAGGTCCTCGGCCAGGTCGCCGTCGCCGCCGGTCGCACCGTGGCCGACGACCGGCACCTGCACTCGCTGCACGCCTACTTCCTGCGCCCGGGCGACCCGGACGTCCCGGTGGCCTTCGCCGTCGAGCGACTGCGCGACGGGCGCTCGTTCTCGGCGCGGCGGGTCCAGGCGATCCAGAACGGGGTGCCGATCCTGTCCGGCATCGCCTCGTTCCAGGTCCCGGCCGAGGGGCTCGACCACGCCGAACCGGCCCCCGAGGTCCCCGATCCGGAGGACCTGGTCAGCGACTACGACCTGCTCGACCGCGTCGACCACCCGATGGCCCGGCAGATCGGCCGCGGCCGGCACGTGGAGGTCCGCCGCGTCGAACCGGCGCTGTACGCCGGCGCCGACCCCGAACCCCGCGCCCGGCAGTCGGTGTGGTTCCGGCTGGACGCGCCGCTGCCGGGGGACGATCTGCTGCAGCGCGGCGCCCTGGCCTACGCCAGCGACCTGTCGGTGCTCGAACCGGTGCTGCGCCGGCACTCCCTGACCTGGGTCAACCCCGGCATGAGCGTGGCCAGCCTGGACCACGCGATGTGGTGGCACCGCCCGGCGCGCGCCGACGACTGGATCCTCTACGTCACCGAGAGCCCCAACGCCTCCGGCGCGCGGGGGCTGTCGACGGGGCGGATGTACGACCGGCGACGGCGACTGGTGGCGACGGTGGCGCAGGAGGGCATGGTCCGCGTGCCCTGACGGCTCACCCGCCGACGTCGAGGTCGACGCCGAGGTCGCCACCGGTGTCCACGTCGGTGTCGGCGCCGGTCTCCCGGCCGCCGGGGCGGCGCAGCGGGCCCGGCCCGCGGCGCTGGCGCGACCGGTCCCGCAGGACGCCGACGACCAGGCCGCCGCCGGACAGCCACGACAGGGGCACCACGACCAGGGCCAGGGCGAGCACCTCCCACGGCCGCAGGCTCCCCGAGGTCAGCCCGTGCCCCAGCAGCAGCACACCCACGAGCGGTGTGAACGAGCCCAGGCCGACGGCCAGCACCACGTCGCCGGTCGTGAGCGGAGTGGCCGGCGGGGTGGGTCGGGGGCCGTCCGGTGCGGCGTCCGGCTCCGGGCGCGGCGGGCGCGGTGGGGCGGGGCGGGACGCGGGGACGACGGGCACCGGCGGCAGCACCCGGGCACCCGGCGCGACGGCGCGGTGCCGGGGCACCGGCCGCGGGGAGGTGTCGCCGAAGCGTTCGCGGAAGGCGCGGTCCTCGGCCTCGGTGCTCGGCGGGCGGTCCGGTGCGCGCCGCCGTCGGGCGCGGCGCTGGCCGCGCACCACCAGTGCGGTGGCCGGGCCGAAGACGAGGGCCTGGGCCGCCCACAGGGCCGCGACCCCCGGCTGCCCCCCGAGCAGCAGGTGCATCCCGGCCAGGGCGGCGACGACAGCGTAGAGGCCGGTGAACCACACCAGCAGCAGGTAGCGGGGTTCGGGGATCACCGCACCGGCCCGGTCCTGGCGTGCACCACGCGCCCATCCTGACGGCCGCGGCGGACGTGCTCGGCGCACCGCCCCCACCCGCCCCCCACCGGTCGCCCGCCGTTCACCCGGCGACCACCGGGACGACCCGCCGAACGGGTGGGAAGGACTCAGCCTTCCAGCGCAGCGGGTCGATGCCCCACCGTGGACACCTCCCGCGGCGGCACGCTGTTCCGCCTGCACCTGGCCGTCGGCACGCTCCTGACCCTCGTGTGCTGCGCGCTGCCCGACACCGGGTGGCGCTCGGTGCTGTACTCGACGGTCAGCTTCGCCTGCCTGGGTCTGCTCGTCGTGGGGATCCGGCGTCACCGCCCCCGGGCCTCGGCGGGGTGGTGGCTCATCGCCGCCGGCGTCGGCCTGTGGTCGACGGCGGACCTGCTGTGGGGGGTGTGGACCTGGATCCTCGACATCGACCCGTTCCCCTCCCCCGCCGACGCCCTCTACCTGACGAGCTACCTGTTCATGGCCGGCGGCTTCGCGCGGTTCGTGCGGGCCCGGCGGCGCGGGCAGGGCGACCGCGAGGGCGTCATCGACTCGCTGATCTTCACGGTCGGGTTCGTGCTCCTGAGCTGGGTCCTGCTCATGCGTCCCGGCCTGGAGCTGGCGGGCTCCTCGACGGTCGCGGGCGCGCTGGCCGCCGCCTACCCGCTGGGTGACGTCCTGCTGCTGGCCCTGCTGGTGCGGATGCTGACGACGACCGGGGCGCGGACGGCGGCGTTCCGCTGGCTCGCGGCGGCCACCGGGCTGCTGCTGGTGGCCGACTGCGGCTACCAGTACGCGGTGATGCGCGACCTGCCCGACAGCTTCGTGGACCTGCCGTTCCTGCTCGCCTACGTCTGCTTCGCCGCCGCCGCGCTGCACCCCTCGATGCGTCAGCTCACCGACCCCGTCGCCGCGGCGGACGAGACCGACACCCGTTTCACCCGTCGCCGGCTCGTGGCGCTCACCCTCGCGAGCCTGCTCTCGCCCGGCACGCTGCTGGTGCAGCTGGCCCTGGGGGTCCGGCCGGAGGCCTGGGCGGTCGCCTCGACGTCGGTGGTGCTCTTCCTGCTGGTCGTCGCCCGCATGTCGGGGCTGCTGCGCCACCTGGAGCAGCAGGCCTCCCGGCTGGCGGACATGGCCCGCACCGACGCCCTGACGGGGCTGCCCAACCGGCGCACGAGCGATGCGGAACTGGAGCGGATGCAAACCCGGGCCCGGGCCGAGGGCAGTCCGCTGTGCGTGGCCGTGCTGGACCTGGACCGCTTCAAGTCCTTCAACGACACCTTCGGCCACCAGGCCGGCGACAGCCTGCTCGTGCAGTCGGCCACGGCGTGGCGGGCGGGGCTGGAGGCGGCGCGCGCCGCGATCGGCCCGGACCGGGCGGCGATGCTGGGCCGGTGGGGCGGGGAGGAGTTCGTCCTCCTGCTGCTCGGCCACGACCTCGACGGCGCGGTGGCCCTGGTGGAGGGGCTGCGCGAGCGCACTCCCGCCGGGCAGACGTTCTCGGCCGGGGTGGCGAGCTGGAGCGGTCTGGAGAGCCCGGCGGAGCTGTTCGCCCGGGCCGACGCGGCGCTCTACGCGGCCAAGGAGGGCGGACGGGACCGGGTGGTGCCCGCCGCCGCGCCGTCGCCGGTGAGCGACGACGCGGCGGGCACGCCCGTCAGTCGCGGGTGAGCTTGCGGTAGGTCACCCGGTGCGGGCGCGCCGCGTCGGGGCCGAGACGCTCGACCTTGTTCGCCTCGTAGCCGGCGAAGTTGCCCTCGAACCAGTACCAGTTCGCCGGGTTCTCCTCGGTGCCCTCGTAGGCCAGGATGTGGGTCGCGACCCGGTCGAGGAACCAGCGGTCGTGGCTGACGACGACGGCGCAGCCGGGGAACTCCAGCAGGGCGTTCTCCAGCGAGCCGAGGGTCTCGACGTCGAGGTCGTTGGTCGGCTCGTCCAGCAGCAGGACGTTGCCGCCCTCCTTCAGCGTCAGCGCCAGGTTCAGCCGGTTGCGCTCACCACCGGACAGCACGCCCGCGGGCTTCTGCTGGTCCGGGCCCTTGAACCCGAAGGCCGAGACGTAGGCGCGCGAGGGCATCTCCTGGTTGCCGACCTGGATGAAGTCCAGGCCGTCGGAGACGACCTCCCACAGCGTCTTGGACCCGTCGAGGCCGCCGCGGGACTGGTCGACGTAGGACAGCTTGACCGTCTCGCCGATCTTCAGCTCGCCCGAGTCCAGCGGCTCCAGGCCCACGATCGTCTTGAACAGCGTCGTCTTGCCGACGCCGTTGGGGCCGATGACGCCGACGATGCCGTTGCGCGGCAGCGAGAACGACAGGCCGTCGATGAGCGTGCGCTCGCCGAAGGACTTCTTGAGGTCCTTGGCCTCGATGACGACCGAGCCCAGGCGCGGGCCAGCCGGGATCTGGATCTCCTCGAAGTCTAGCTTGCGGGTCCGCTCGGCCTCGGCGGCCATCTCCTCGTAGCGGGCCAGACGGGCCTTCGACTTCGTCTGCCGGCCCTTGGCGTTGGACCGGACCCACTCCAGCTCGTCCTTGAGGCGCTTGGCGAGCTTGGCGTCCTTCTTGCCCTGGACCTCCAGGCGCGCCTGCTTCTTCTCCAGGTAGGTGGAGTAGTTGCCCTCGTAGGGGTAGGCGCGACCGCGGTCCAGCTCGAGGATCCACTGCGCGACGTTGTCGAGGAAGTACCGGTCGTGGGTGACGGCCAGGACGGCGCCGGGGTACTTGGCCAGGTGCTGCTCCAGCCACGTCACCGACTCGGCGTCGAGGTGGTTGGTCGGCTCGTCCAGCAGCAGCAGGTCGGGCTGCTCCAGCAGCAGCTTGCACAGCGCGACGCGGCGCTTCTCACCGCCGGACAGGTTGGTCACGGGCGAGTCGCCCGGCGGGCACCGCAGCGCGTCCATGGCCTGCTCCAGCTGGGAGTCCATGTCCCACGCGTTGGCGTGGTCCAGTTCCTCCTGCAGCTGCCCCATCTCGGTCATGAGGGCGTCGAAGTCGGCGTCGGGGTCCTCGAACAGGCCGGTGATCTCGTTGTAGCGGTCCATCTTCCGCTTGAGGTCGCCCAGACCGTCCTGGACGTTCTCCAGCACCGTCTTGGACTCGTCCAGCGGCGGCTCCTGCATGAGCATGCCCACGCTGTAGCCCGGCGAGAGGCGGGCCTCGCCGTTGGAGGGCTGGTCCAGCCCCGCCATGATCTTCAGGACGCTGGACTTGCCGGCGCCGTTGGGGCCGACGACGCCGATCTTCGCCCCCGGGTAGAAGGAGATCGAGACGTCGTCGAGGATGACCTTGTCCCCGTGGGCCTTGCGCGCCTTCGACATGACGTAGATGAATTCAGCCACGCCGAGAGCGTAGTCGAGGCGGGCCGCCCCTCCGCCAGTCGTGGGGACCGGTCCCGGCGCCGGGGCTACTCCAGGGCCGGCGGCAGCACCGGCGCCCCCGCCTCGGCCGGGCGCGGCCCGTCCTCGGGGAAGGCGCGCAGCACCAGCAGCGCGACGTCGTCCTCCTGGTGGCCGTCCACCACGGCGAGCAGCGCGTCGCACAGCTCCTCCACGGGCAGCGCGTGCAGCCGCTCCAGCGTCGTGCGCAGCCCTTCCAGCCCCTCGGCCAGCGACGCGTCGCGGCGCTCGACCAGCCCGTCGGTGTAGAGGACGACCGTCGAACCGGGCTCCAGCGTCACGGTGCGGTCGGTCCGGGCGACGTCGGGCAGCACACCCAGCAACGGGTCCGGGGTCCCGTCGAGCAGGCGGGCCGTGCCGTCGGCGGTCACCAGGACCGGCGGCGGGTGCCCGGCCGTGGACCACCGCAACGTGCGCAGCCCGTCGGCGTGCTGCTGCGCGTCCTGCTCCACGCGCGCCACGACCGACGTCGCCACGGCGTCCACACCCAGGTGGTGCATCGCGGTGTCCAGGCCGGCCAGCAGCTGCGCGGGCGGGGCAGCGGAGGTGACGGCGATGCCGCGCAGCAGGTTGCGCAGCTGCCCCATGACCGCCGCGGCGCCGAGGTCGTGGCCGGCGACGTCCCCGATGACCAGGACCGTCGCGCCGTCGGGGGTCAGGAAGCAGTCGTGCCAGTCACCGCCGATGCGGACCTCGGCCGCCGCGGGGACGTAGCGGACCGCGATCTGCAGGTGGTCCGGCTCGAACGGTGCGGTGAGCAGGCTGCGCTGCAGCTCCTCGGCCAGCCGGCGCTGCGCCCGCGACCGTGCGCGCTCGGCCTGCCGGGCCCGCACCCGCACGAGGGTCTGCGCGCACTGGGCGGCGAGCGCCTCGACGAGGTCGAGGTCCCGGTCGCTGGGCGTGGGCTCCCCCCAGCCGACCGACAGGGCCCCCAGCAGCTCCCCCGCCGCGCGCAGCGGCACCGCGACCACCGTGCTGGCCCCGGTGCGGCGCACCACCTCGGCCAGCTGCGGCGAGTACCGCCGGCAGGCCTCCTCCCCGCGCACCACGACGCGTCGCCCGGTGGTGCTGGCCTCCACCGCGGGCAGCCGGTGGGTGGGGCCGAGCCGCTGCGGCAGCCGGCCGACCATCTCGCCGCCGGTGTTCACCTCCAGCCCGTCCGGGCCGGCCACCACGACCGCGGCGCCCACGGCGCCCAGGACCTCCGCGCCGTGGTCGAGGACGACGTCGACGAGGGAGGCCAGGTCCTCGGCCCCGGCCAGCCGGACGGCGACCTCGACCAGCCCGGCCAGCCGGCGGCTCGCGTCGGCCTCGGCGTCCAGCGCCGCGCGCAGGTCCACCCCCCGCGCGTGCAGGTCGGCCTCGGCCTGCTGCAGCTCCCCCCGGGCCGCGTGCAGCGCGCTCGCGGCGGGCTGCCCCGGCCGGGCGCGCTGCGACGACTCGCGCACGTAGGCGCTGACGTCCTCGACCCGGTGCAGCACGAGCAGGACCTTCCCGTCGGGGTCCAGGACGGGAGCGTTCAGCGGGCTCCACCACCGGGGCAGGAAGCCGCCGCCCGCGGCGGGCACGTCGTACTTCTGCAGCGGCATCGCGTCCGGGCGGCCGGTGGCCAGGACCCGCCGCAGCGAGGCCCCCAGGTTGGCCACCCCACCGGCGTCGGGGTCCTCGGGGTTGTCGGGGAAGGCGTCGAAGACGTGACGGCCCACGAGGTCGTCGCGGGTCCGGGCGGTGGCGCGCAGGTAGGCGTCGTTGACCGCGACGATGCGCAGGTCCGGGTCGAGCACCAGGTACGGGGTCGGGACGGCCTCGAACACGGCGGCGAAGTCGAGGTCCGCCGGGTCATCCCCCACGTCGCCGTCCGCTCCCCTCCGAGTGGTGACCGTCGGTCGCCTGACGGTCGCGTGAGGTCAGCATCCCAGCCGGGGGACGCGCGCGCACCGGCGACGCGCGCGCGGTCGCTAAGGTGGGCCCGTCGGCCGTCCACGCGGTGGGGCCGGCAGGCGCTCGTAGCTCAACGGATAGAGCGACCGGCTTCTACCCGGTTGGTTGGGGGTTCGAATCCCTCCGAGCGCGCCCGCACCGCGCCCGTGGGGCAGGCTGGCTGAGGTGCACCGCACCCACCGCCTGGCCCGGCTGGCCGTCCACCGCGACGGCCTGCAGTTCGCCACCACCGACGCCGGCCCGGCCACGGGCGAGGTGGTCGTGTGCCTGCACGGGTTCCCGCAGGGGCCCGAGGCCTACGACGCCGTCGTGCCCCGGCTGACCGCTCAGGGGCTGCGCGTCCTCGTGCCCGAGCAGCGCGGCTACTGCGCCACCGCCCGGCCGCCGCGCCCCCGGGACTACGCGTTGCGCGAGCTCGTGGCCGACGTCCTCGCGGTGGCCGACGCGGCCGGGGCCGAACGCGTCCACCTCCTCGGGCACGACTGGGGCGGGGTCGTCGCGTGGGCGACCGCGGCGTGGCACCCCGACCGCGTCGCCTCGCTGACGGTGCTGTCGCAGGCGCACCCGGCCGCGTTCCGCGCCGCGGTGGTCCGCTCCTCGCAGGCGCTGCGCTCGGCGTACGTGGGGTTCTTCCAGCTCCCGGTGCTGCCCGAGCGGCTGCTGCTGGCCCGCGGCGGGGCGGGGCTGGCCGGGTCGTTGCGCCGCACCGGGTTGCCCGCCGGGCTGGCCGAGGGGTACGCCCGCCGGCACCGCGAACCGGGCCGGTTGTCGGCGGCGCTGAACTGGTACCGGGCGCCCGGCCCGGCCGCCCGGGTCGGGCCCGTGGACGTCCCGGTGACCTACCTGCACGGCCGGCGCGACCCGTTCTACTCCGCGACGGCGGTCGCCCGCACGGGCGAGCACGTCCGCGGCCCCTACCGGCGGATCGAACTCGACGCGACGCACTGGCTGCCCGAACTCGAACCCGCCGCCGTGGCCCGCGCCGTCACCGAGACGGTGCTCGCGGCTGCGGAGGTGCCCGGGCGGTCGTAGCGTCGGCCCGTGACCTCGACGACTGCGGTGCGCACCCTCGACGGAACCCTCGACCTGCCCCTGGTGGGCCTGGGCACGTACGGTCTGCGCGGCGAGGCGGGGTACCGCTCGCTGCGCAGCGCCCTCGACGCCGGCTACCGGTTGCTGGACAGCGCGACGATGTACGAGAACGAGGACGAGGTCGGCCGCGCGGTCGCGGACGCGAACCTCCCCGACGTCCGGATCACCACCAAGCTGCACCACCAGCACGCCGGCCGCGAGGACGAGTTCCTCGAGCGCAGCCTGCGGCTGCTGCGCGTGGACGTGCTGGACCTGTGGCTCGTCCACTGGCCGCCGGACGGCGTCGCCAGCCCGCAGGTCTGGGAACGGCTCGTCGCCGCCCGGGCCTCCGGCCGGGTCCGGGCGATCGGCGTCAGCAACTACTCCCTCGAGCAGATCGACGAACTCACCGCCGCCACCGGTGTCACCCCGGCGGTGAACCAGGTGAAGTGGGGTCCGGCGCTGTTCGACGGGGAGTTCGCCGCGGGGCTGCGCGAGCGCGGCGTGGTGCTGGAGGGCTACTCCCCCTTCAAGGCCACGGACCTGCAGGCCGCGCCGTTGCGCGAGGCCGCCGACCAGCACGGCGTGAGCCCGGAGCAGGTGGTCGTGCGCTGGCACGTCCAGCACGGTTTCGTCGCCATCCCCAAGTCCGGCGACCCCGCCCGGCAGGCGAGCAACCGCGACGTCGAGGGTTTCGAGCTCACCCCGGAACAGGTGGCGGCCATCGACGCGCTGGGCCGCGCCGCGTGAGGGTCGTCGTCCTCGACGACTACCAGGACGTCGCCCGCCACTGCGCCGACTGGAACCTGCTGGGGACCGTGGAGTTCGTGCACGAGCACCGCTCGGGCAGGGAACTGACCGACCGACTCGCCGGCGTCGAGGTCGTCGTGGCGATGCGCGAACGCACCCCGTTCGGGGCCGCGGAGTTCGCCGCGCTGCCCGACCTGCGGCTGCTGGTGACGACCGGGACGGCGAACGCGTCGATCGACCTCGACGCCGCCCGCGCGCACGGCGTGGTGGTGTGCGGCACGGGGATGGTCGAACCTCCCACGGCGGAACTCACGTGGGGCCTGGTCCTCGCCCTGGTCCGCGCGATCCCCACCGAGCAGCAGGGGTTGCGGGACGGGCACTGGCAGCTCGGCCTGGGCACGGGTCTGGCCGGCCGCACGCTCGGCACGATCGGTTTCGGCCGGCTCGGCCGCCGCGTCGCACGCATCGCCCAGGCGTTCGAGATGGACGTCCTGGCCTGGTCGCAGCACCTCGACGCCGAGGAGGCCCGCAACGCGGGCGTCGAACCGGTCTCGAAGCAGGAACTGCTGCGCCGCAGCGACGTCGTGACGATCCACACGAAGCTGTCCGACCGCACCCGTGGCCTGCTGGGCGCGGCGGAACTGTCCTGGATGAAACCCTCGGCGGTCCTGGTGAACACCTCCCGCGGGCCGGTGCTCGACACCGACGCCCTCGTCGCGGCGCTGCACGCCGGCACGATCGCCGGCGCGGCCCTGGACGTCTACGACACCGAACCGCTGCCGGCGGACCACCCGCTGCGCCAGGCGCCGCGCACCGTGCTCACCCCGCACATCGGCTACGTCACCGAGGAGACGTACCGGGTGTTCTACGGCGACGCCGTCGAGGACGTCCTGGCCTGGAGCGCGGGTCGCCCCGTGCGGGTGCTCACCCCGTGACCAGCACCCGCCACGACCCCTCGCCGAACGTCACGACGTCGCCGTCGGACAGCTGACGGCCCCGGCGGTCCTCGGGTTCGTCGTTGACCGTGACCTCCCCTGCGACGAGCGCTTCGCGGGCCTCGCCCCCGGTGTCGACGGCCCCGGACAGCTTGAGGAACTGCCCGAGCCGGACGATCCCGGTCACCTCGACGTCGATCGTGCTCACTCGTGTCCCTCGGGAACCGACAGCGCCGCGAGCACACCGGCGACGCGGTCGGCCTCGGCGCGGGTCAGCCGTTCGGGCACCAGCACCTCGACGCGGGTGCCGTCGGCCAGCGGGATGGTGTGCATCAGCATCTCCCGGCCGCTCGAGGAGGGCGCCGGGTCCGCGCCGACGACCTCGGCGTCCTGGACCTGCTCGGTCTCCGGCGCCGGGCTGCTGCCCAGGAAGGCGCGCAACCGGCCGATGCCCTGCTCGGCGAGCCGCTCGGCCTGCGGGTCCAGCCGCCCCTGCTTGAGCAGCCCGCGCAGCACCGAGTCGATCGACTCGCCCTGCCACTTGTTCTCGTCCCTGTTCCCGTCCATGCCACCAGGGTCGCACCGGCGCGGCGGCCCGGCGTCCTCCGGACGTCGCACCCCGGCGGCACCGATCGGACCAGCCGGCCCTCACCCGGCGAGGAAGCCCCAGTCCGCCTCCAGCTCCTTCCACGGCCCGACCGCCTCGACCCGGCCGTCGGCCAGCACCACGACGCGGTCGGCCGCCAGCAGCGCCGCGCGCTTGGACGACGACCCGATGACGGTGGTCCCCCTGTCGCGCAACGACTGCCACAGTTCCAGCTCGGTGCGGGCGTCGAGCGCGGAGGACACGTCGTCGGCCACGAGCAGCTCGGCGCCGCTGGCCAGCGCGCGCGCCAGGGCGAGCCGTTGCACCTGACCACCGGAGAGCCGGACGCCGCGGTGCCCGACGACGGCACCGTCCCCACCGGCGGCGGTGATGTCGCGTTCCAGGCGGGCGTCGCGCACCGCGGGAGCGGCCAGGGCCTTCGCGTGCGCGTGGTCGAGCGCCACGTTGTCGGCGAAGGTGCCCGACAGCACCCGCGGCACCTGCGCGACGTAGCCGACCTGTCCCGGGCGCAGGAACGTCTGCGGGTCGGCGACGTCGGACCCGTTCCAGCGCAACGTCCCCTCGTGGTCCACGAGCCCGGCCAGCGCGGCCAGCAGGCTCGACTTGCCCGACCCCACCCGACCGGTCAGCAGGACCAGTTCGCCGGCCTCCACCTCCAGGTCCACGTCCTGGACACCGACGGTCCCGTCGTCGTGCACGGCGGCGAAGCCCTGCACGCTCAGCCGCCGCAACGGCTGCTTCGGCGGCGTCCCCGGAGCCGGCGCGGTGCCGTGGACCAGGTCGACGGACGGTGGCAGGCGGACGACCTCCTCGGTCCCGGCCAGGGCGGTGACGGCCCGCAACCACTCACGGGCGACGGGGGCCTCGGTGATGACGGCACCGGCGACGGTGCCGTAGTAGGAGGCTCCGGCCACGGCGGTGGACACCAGCAGCGCCTCGGCCAGCGACCACCAGCCGAGCAGGTGCAGCGCCCAGGTGGCCACGATCCCCGTCTGCACCAGGATCCCCGGCACCCCCTCCAGCAGGGCCCGCACCCGGAACTCGCGCACCGAGGCCTGCACCCGCGTGGAGTCGACGCGGGCCAGGTGGGTCAGCACGCCCGGGACGGCCGCGGCCAGCTTGACCGTGCGGGCGGCGTCCACGGCCGACCCGAGGTCGCGCCCGAACACGGCGCGGGCGTCGCCGGCGACCCGGCCGCGGCGGCCGGCCACCGGGGCCCCGGCGACCGAGACGACGGCCGACCCGAGCATGACGACGGCGACCACCGCACCGGCGGTGGGGTCACGGGCGATCAGCGCGGTGACGGTCGCGACGAGGACGCCGATGACGACGTCGACCCAGCGGTCGACGTAGAGGACGAACCGTTCGGAGTCCAGGCAACGGGCCGCCACCTCCCCCGCCGGGACCCGGGCCAGCCGGTGCTGGCGGGTCTGCCCGCGCAGCACCGCCAGCCGGGTGCTCAGCGTCACGGCGTTCCACCACAGCGGGTAGACCTCCAGCGCCGCGCCCAGCACGAACGGGATGGCGAGCAGGACCAGCACCAGCGCGGTCATCGGCACCCACGGCTGCGCGGCACCCGCCCCGTCCTGCAGGGCCTGCACGACCAGACCCCACAGCCACCCCACGGCGGCGCCGTAGATCCCGATCACCGAGACGGCCGCGAACAGCGCTGCCCCCAGCAGTCCCCACCGCGGGAACCGGGTGATGGCCGTCCACACGGCCGCGGCCAGCCGCGGCCGGGGCGCCGGTGGGAGGACACCCCGCGGGCGTCGCTCCCGGCTGGTGAGCACGTCCCCGTCGCGGTGCTCGGCGCCCAGCTCCTCGTGCTGGCCCGCACTGGCGCGCAGCAGGTCGGCGAACGGGCCGTCCACCCGCGCCAGCTCGGCGCGCGGCCCGTGCTGGACGAGCCGGCCGCCTTCCAGGACGGCGACGGAGTCGGCGCGCGCGGTGGTGGAGAGCCGGTGGGCGATGAGCAGACCGGTCCGCCCCGTCAGCAGCCGCTGGGCGGCCGCGGTGACGCGGTGCTCGGTGACCGGGTCCATCCGGGCGGTGGCCTCGTCCAGGACGACGACCCGCACGTCGCGCACCAGCAGGCGGGCGAAGGCGACGAGTTGCTCCTCCCCCGCCGACAGCGTCACCCCGCCGGGACCGAGCCGCGTCTGCAGCCCGTCGGGCAGTGCCTCGACCCAGTCGCGCAAGCCCAGGGAGTCGACGGCGGCCTCGACGCGGGCCGCCGGCACGTCCCCGTCGAGGGTGATGTTCTGCCGCAGCGTGCCGGCCAGCAGCTCGGTGCGCTGGGTGACGACGCCGACGCTCCGGCGCAGGTCCTGCAGGTCCAGGTCGCACACGTCGGCGCCGCCGAGGAACAGCTGCCCGCGGGGCGTGTCCAGCGCGCGGGACAGCAGCGCCGCCAGCGTCGACTTGCCCGATCCGCTGCGGCCCACGAGAGCGCACGTCGTCCCGGCGGGCACCGCGAACGTCACCTCGCGCAGCGCGAAACCCCCCGGGTGCGCGAACCGCAGCCCGCGGAACTCCACGGCCAGCGGACCGGCCGGGACACGTCCTCCGCCGGCGGGTTCGGCCGGTGCCGTCAGCAGGGAGCGGATGCGTTGCACCGCACCGAGTCCGGCCTGCACCTCGGGAAGTCGTTCGCTGATCTCGCTCATGTCCCCGGCGAAACCGGAGCACAGCAGCCAGACGGTCACCAGCTGGGCCACCGACAGGCGTCCGTCACCGGCCAGCACGACCCCGCCCACGACGAAACCCGAGCACAGCAGGGCCAGCACCAGCGTGGTGCGCCGGGCCACGGCGGCCGACAGGGTGCTGGTCGCCCGGACCCGGGTCAGCACCTGGGCCGCCAGCGCCGCGTACCGGCGCACCACGTGCGGCTGGCCCAGGCTGGAGCGCACGTCGTCGCGACCGGCCACGGCCTCCTCGAGCTGGGCGGCGTGGTCGGTCCAGGCGACCTCCTCGGCCACCTTGCGCCGCACGAGCACCACCGTCAGCCCCCGCACGGCGAACCAGACGGCGACCGCCACGAGCGGGAACGCGATCCAGGCCGGCCACCAGACCAGGCCGGCCACGACCCAGCCGAGCAGCGAGCGGGTCAGACCGCGGCCCAGGTCCCACACGGCCTCGCGCAGCAGCGCGGCGAGCTGGCGCGGATCGTCGTCGACGCGGTCGATGACCTCGCCCACGGCCTGCTCGCCCAGCGCGGGCAGCGGCTGGGCGAAGGCGGCCCCGAGCAGGTCGGCGCGCAAGCGCCCCTCGGCCCGGCCCACCGCGCTGGCCAGCGCCACCCGGCCCAGGGTGTCGGCCGCGCTGGCCCCCACCACGAGCACGCCCAGCACCACCAGCAGCGCGGCGCCCGGGTCCTGGGCGATGCGGCCGGTGACGACCGTGCCGACCGTCTCGGCGGCGGCGGCGAGGATCCCCAGCACCACCGCGGCCGTGCTCGTGGGGCCGGCGAGGCGCCGGGGGGACAGCGTCGGGCGCGTCACCGTCCCTCCTCACGTTCGCGAGGTCCCACCGCGACGGTGGTTCCTCCCGGAACGCTAACGAGGCAGGGGGTCGCCGGGCCTCCGGTTTTCCGTCCGGCCCGCGGCGGGCTCAGGCCGCCTGGGCCAGGAACTCGTCCCAGCGCGGATCGGGCTGCTCGGCCCCGCGCACCGCCCAGGAGGCGCCCCGCGGCGCGGCCGGCCGGAACGGCAGGTGCCAGCCCATCTCCTCCGGTGTGCGGTCGCCCTTGGCGTTGTTGCACCGCACGCAGCAGGCGACGAGGTTCTCCCAGCTGTCCGGGCCGCGGCGGCTGCGCGGCAGGACGTGGTCGACCGTGGTGGCGTGGCCGCGGCAGTAGGCGCACCGCTGGTGGTCGCGGCGCAGCACCCCGCGCCGGCTGACGGGGACGACCTGCCCGCGGGGCACCCGGACGTAGCGCGTCAGCAGGATGACGGAGGGGCGTTCCAGGCTCATCGACGCTCCCACCACCGGATCGGCGTCGGCCAGGACCACCGAGGCCTTCCCGGACAGCACGAGCACCAGGGCCCTCCGGAAGGACACGACCGCGAGCGGTTCGTAGCCGGCGTTCAGCACGAGCGTGCGCACATCCACCTCCTGAGACGACGAGAGGCGCCTTCCCGGACCGGGAAGGCGCCTCTGAGAGCGACGATGCGCACCTGGCAGGGCACATGG
The DNA here is from genome assembly GCF_050871945.1 of Kineococcus deserti. Lineage (NCBI taxonomy): Bacteria > Bacillati > Actinomycetota > Actinomycetes > Kineosporiales > Kineosporiaceae > Kineococcus > Kineococcus deserti. Next base: position 66,725 of record NZ_JBJLSI010000002.1, read on the forward strand.
TGGCGGTGCACACGGTGGTGCCCCACGACGCGCCGGGCAGGCGGTGCCGCGGGGGTCGTGCCGGGGTGACGCCTGGTCATCGGCCCTCCGCGGTTCCGTCGTCGTTGACGGCAGGGTACGTCGCAGGAGGTGTTCGAGTCATCAACTTCCCCGTGAACCCCACGCGACCACGACCGGCCGGGAACGACGAACCGCCGGCCCCGAGGGGAGGGAACCCTCGGGACCGGCGGTCGGGTCGTGCTCGTCGTGCTGGTCTCAGATCACACCGTGGGGGCCAGCCGGCCGAAGGTGACGGCGTCGGACCAGATGGCCCGCAGCTGCACGGGCTTCCCGGCCCGCGGCGCATCCCACATCATGTTGTCGCCGGCGTAGATGCCGACGTGGTAGGCGCGGCCACCGGAGTTGGTGAAGAACACCAGGTCGCCGGGGACGGCCTCGCCGCGCGAGATGCGGGCGCTGGACTGCAGCTGCGCGTTGGAGGTGCGCGGGATCTCCACGCCGACCTGCCGGTACACGTAGCTGGTGTAGCCGGAGCAGTCGAACCCGGAGGGGGTGGTGCCGCCGTACACGTACGGGACACCGGCGTAGTCGTCGGCGACGGCGAGGATCTGCGAACCCAGCGAGGCCACCGGCGCCGGGGCCGGCGCCGGGGCGGGGGCCTCGGCGGCGACCTGGACGGCCACGGGAGCCGGGACGGCCGCCGCGTTCTCGGCCACGCTGGCGGCGACGACGGCGTTCGCGTCGGCGGTGCGCGCCACCCGCGTCACCACGGGGGCCACGACGACCGGCGCGGGCGCCGGGGCGGCCGCGAACGTCGAGGTGGTGGCCAGCGTCGTGGCGGTCGCCGGGGCGGAGACGACTCCGACGGCGGTGGTGCCGAACGCGGCGGGGACGGCGGCGACCGCGGAGGAGACGGTCGAGGACACGGCGGCGGGTGCGGCGGCGGTCGCGGCACCGGCGGGCAGGGCGATCGAGACGAGCAGACCACCGGCGGCGGCGACGACGGCGCCGGTGCGGGCCGCCCCACCTGCGCATCGGGTGACGCTGTTCGACAGGTCGGTCAGGGACGTGAGGGAACGAACGGCGGCGCGGTGGCGCGCCTGGACGCGAGTCGTCAAGGTGTTGGCCTCTCCGACGCCTGCGAGGTGAGCTGTCGGGTTCGGACGGGAGTTTCGCCCGGCCGGCTCTCGCCGGCTTCACCCCGAGGACCTCGGACGGTCTGCTCGACCGTTCGACGCCCGTACTACCTGGTTCCCCCACCCCTGCCATGAACGAGTCTCGGGGACCTCGACGCGGTGGCAGGGCTCGGCGTCCGCGCGAGGGCGTCCGCGTGCGATGTCGCGGATGCGGGTGGACCATAACCCGACTGTGGCGCGGATGTCACGGCCCGGTGACGAACAGGTGCCGGGGCGGTGACGAGCGGTGGTCGATGATTAACACAGAGTCACGATCGAGCACGCAGCGCCGATCTCGGTGAGAGCCGGACGAGGGAAGACCCCTCACGCCGCGTCGCGCGAGGGGGCCGACCGGCTGATCTCAGCCCAGCGCGACGAAGATGTGTGACGCCTCGGCGGTCGTGAGGTCCACGACGGTGTCGCCGATCACGACCTCGACACCGGCGGCGGAGGACTTGGCCACGACCTCCACCCCGGGCACCAGCCCGGCGCTGTGGAACCTCGCCAGCAGCGAGACGTCCGTCTGCAGCGGCTCCCCCAGCCGGCGGACCACGACGGGACGCCCCTCGACGGCCGAGGTCGTCAGCGGCTGCACACCGGCGCGGAACTCCTCGGAGGCGCCGTCCTCGCCCAGCTCCAGCAGCCCGGGGATCGGGTTGCCGTACGGGTCGAAGTGCGGGTGGTCCAGGATGGCCACGAGCCGCTTCTCGACCTCCTCGGAGACCACGTGCTCCCAGCGGCAGGCCTCCTCGTGCACCAGGCTCCACTCCAGGCCGATGACGTCGGTCAGCAGACGCTCGGTCAGCCGGTGCTTGCGCATGACGCGCATGGCCTTGGCCATGCCCGCCTCGGTCAGCTCGAGCCGGCGGTCGGTGCCGACGTGCAGCAGGCCGTCGCGTTCCATGCGGGCGACCGTCTGGGACACGGTGGGCCCCGAGTGGTGCAGCCGCTCGGCGATGCGAGCGCGCATCGGCACGATGCCTTCCTCTTCCAGTTCGAAGACCGTCTTGAGGTACATCTCGGTGGTGTCGATGAGATCGCTCACGGTGCCCATCATCCGGCATCTGCGGTGGTGGTCGCACCCCTGTCCCGATCGCGGCACCCCCCTCCCGCGGCTAGCGTCCGCCAGGTGGCCGGGAGTGCGAGGAGACGGACGAGCGTCCTGTGGTTCCGCCGGGACCTGCGGCTCGGGGACCACCCGGCGCTGCTGGCCGCGGTCGCCGACGGCGAGGTCCTGCCGCTGTTCGTCCTCGACCCGGCGCTGTGGGGGCCGTCGGGGGACGTGCGCCGCGCCTACCTGCTGCGCTCGCTGCGGGCGCTGGACGCCGACCTCGGCGGCACGCTCGTCGTCGAGCACGGCGACCCCGCGCACGTCGTGGACCGGGTGGCCGAGCGGGTCGGGGCCCGCCGGGTGCACGTCAGCGCCGACGCCGGGCCGTACGGCCGCCGCCGCGACGAGCAGGTCGAGCAGGCTCTGGCCGGGTACGGCCGTGAGCTGGTGCGGACCGGCACCCCGTACGCCATCGGACCCGGCACGCTGCTCACCGGATCGGGTTCGCCGTTCCAGGTGTTCACGCCCTTCTCCCGGGCCTGGCACGAGCACGGCTGGCCCGACCCGGCCGGGGACCCCGGGACGGTGCGGTGGATCGGCGAGGGCGAGGGCGTCGGCGGTGCGCACTGGCTCGCCGAACCCGACCTGGGCGACCTGGCACTGCCCGAGGCCGGCGAGGAGGCGGCGCACGAACGCTGGCACGACTTCCTCGAGCACGGTCTGGCCGACTACGACGAGGAGCGCAACCGTCCCGACCGCGACGGGACCTCCCAGCTCTCGCACGCCCTGAAGTGGGGCGAACTGCACCCGCGGACCCTGCTGGCCGACCTGCGCCGCCGGACGTCACGGGGCGCGCAGACGTACCGCACCGAACTGTGCTGGCGCGACTTCTACGCCGACGTCCTGTGGAACCGCCCCGACAGCGCCCGGCAGTACTACAAACCGCAGCTGGCGGGTCTGCAGTACCGGCAACCCGGTGAGGACTTCACCGCCTGGGCCGAAGGGCGGACGGGTTTCCCGATCGTCGACGCCGGCATGCGCCAGCTGCGCGCCGTCGGCTGGGTGCACAACCGCGTGCGGATGATCGTGGCCAGCTTCCTGGTCAAGGACCTGCACGTGGAGTGGCAGCACGGCGGCCGGGAGTTCATGCACCGGCTGCGCGACGCCGACCTGGCCAGCAACATGCACGGCTGGCAGTGGGTCGCGGGGTCGGGCACGGACGCCTCGCCGTTCTTCCGGGTGTTCAACCCGGTCACCCAGGGCCAGAAGTTCGACCCCGAGGGCGACTACGTCCGGCGCTACGTCCCCGAACTGCGGCACCTGCCCGGCAAGCTCGTCCACACGCCGTGGGACGCGGCCGACGGGTACGACCACGGGTACCCCGAGCGCATCGTCGACCACGCCCACGAACGGCGCGTGGCCCTGGACGACTACGCCCGGGTCAGGGGCTGACCCTCAGGGCGTGGGGTTCCGCGCGTCGTAGTGCACGAACCGGCGTTGCCAGCGGGCCAGCGCCAGGACCGCGACCACGCAGGCCGCACCCCCGGCCAGCGCCGCGAACCCCTCCCCGACGCCCGAGGCCGTCGACCCCAGGACCACGTCCCCGAGCCGGGGGCCGCCGGCGACGACGACGATGAACACCCCCTGCAGCCGTCCGCGCAGCGCGTCGGGGGTGGCGACCTGCAGGATCGTGCCGCGGAAGATCGAGCTGACGGCGTCGGCCGCGCCGGAGACGGCCAGCAGCAGCACGCACAGCCACAGCTTCCAGTCCGCCCCGTCCGGCGCCACGACCAGGACGACACCGAAACCCGCGACGGCGGCCCCGTAGACGCTGATGCACCCGACGACCACCGCTCCCTGGCGGCGCACCGCCCCCAGGGGCCCGGAGAACAACCCGGCCAGCACCGAGCCGGCGGCGAAACCCGCTCCGAGGACGCCGACCGTCCGGGCGCCGCCACCGAGTTCGGCCGCGGCGACCGCGGGGTACAGCACGCGCGGCATCGCGAACACCATGGCGCACAGGTCGGCCAGGAACGTCATCCGGATGTTCGGCCGCGTCCCGAGGAAGCGGATGCCCTCCAGCACCGACCACAGCCCCGCGCGGTGCGCGCCGGCGGCCCGGTCCGGCGGCATGGGCGGCAGCTTGTGCACGCCGACCAGCGCCGCGACGAAGGTCACCGCGTCGACGGTGTAGGCGGCCTGGAAACCCCAGCCCCCGACCAGGAACCCCGCCAGCAGCGGCCCGACCGTCAGGGCGATGGCGTTCGTCGTGCCGGACAACGCGTTGGCCGCCGGCAGCAGTTCGCGGGGGACGATGCCCGGGACGATGGCCGAGCGCGCGGGGTTGTTCACCGCGAAGGCGGCGCTCTGCAGGGCGACGAGGGCGTAGAGCAGGCCCACCGACCCCAGGTGCAGCCAGGCCTGCGCGGCGATCGCGATCGCCAGGACCCACAGCACGAGCGAGGCGACGAGCGCCACCCGCCGCCGGTCGTGCACGTCGACCAGCGAGCCGCCGTACAGGCCGAGCCCGACCAGCGGGACGAGCGCGAAGATCCCGACGAGGCCGACGGCGAACGTCGACGACGTGAGGTCGTAGACCTGCAGGCCGACCGTGACGACGGTCAGCTGCGTCCCGATCCCCGCCAGCGACTGCCCGATCCACAACCAGCGGAACGCGGGAACCTCGCGCAGCGGGGTGGTGTCGGCGAGGAACCGCCGACGGGGCCGAACCGGGTCGGGCGGTGGTGTCACGCCGGTCAGGATAGGTGGTGGCCCGGGGAAACCTGGACCGGGAACCGGGAAGTGCCGGGTCGGGCCGCTGCGCGGGGTTTGCGCGCGATGTCACCGCGTGCGCGGTGATCGCGTCCGACGTCACCGCGCGCGCAGGCTCCCCGCGGTAGAGGTTTGCGCGCGATGTCACCGCGTGCGCGGTGATCGCGTCCGACGTCACCGCGCGCAGGCGCGGGCGGCAGCGGGGTGGGGCGAGGCGCGGTCGCGCGGATCCCCCGGGAACGGAGAAGTCCCCGGGCACTTCCACGGTCGACGGCCTCAGTGGTCGTCGTCGTGGGCCGGTTGGACAGACCGGCGCCCGGGGACCCGGTGACTGCCGTGGATTCGCCGCGCTGCGCGGGGCGACCAGAGCGGTCCGCGTCCAGCACGCAGCTGCTAGCGGGCAGCCACCTCACGCGTCCGATGAAGAACCATGTTCCGGACCACCTCCTCTCCCGTGTCCTCCGACGGTACGTCCGGTGCTCGGGAGTTGTCACCCCGAATTCCCGAGCAGGTCGCAGGCCAGCGTCCGGGCGGCCAGGTCGACCCACTCCTGCCGGCTCCAGCCGGCGTCGGTGACCAGGCACCGCCAGGCCAGGTCGGACAGCACGGTCGTGGCCACGTCGACGGCGCGGTCCGGTTCCCGGCGCAGCGGAGCCTTGCGGGACAGGGCGTCCAGGAACGTCGCCTGCACCGTGCGCTGCTGGGCCGCGTTGCGGGTCAGCAACACACCCGCCGCCGGGTCGGCGTCGGCCGCGGCGCGCAGGACGGCGAGCGGGCCGGCCACCCGGGTCAGCACCTCCGCCGCGCCCTCGGCCTGCCGCCGCAGCTGCCGGTGCGGGTCGGGTTCGGCCACCACCGCGAGCGCCCAGGGACGTTCCAGCGTGGGCACCGGGTCGTCGTCGCCGGCGACGGCCACGTCGAGCACCTCGGCGAGCACCGCGACCTTGGTGCCGGAGGTGGCGTGGACGGTCTGCTCGCCCACCCCGGCGCGGCGGGCGACCTCCCGGACGCTGGTGGCGACGTACCCGCGCTCGGCGAACAGCGCGGCGGCGGCGTCCACCATCCGACGGCGGGTGGCGCGGGTCTTCTCGGCTCGGGTCGGCACACTTCCACTGCAGTGTCACTACAGTGATCTTGGTGCTGGGCGCCTCGGGCGCCGTGGGGTCGAACGTGTCGGAACTGCTCGCCCCGCAGGTGGGTGACGAACTGGTCCTCGTCGGCCGTCGCGAGGGGTCCCTGCGGGAGCGGGCGGCCAGGCTCGGCCTCGGACGCCGTGGGCGGTGCGGCGCACGTCGCGATCACGGTCGCGCTCGGCGCCGCCGAGCGGCACGGCCCCGCCGCGGTCCGCTGGACGGTCGACTCGTTGCTGGACGGCGCCCCCACCGCCCCCGCGGTCACCGTCCACCTGCCCGGCCCGGAGGGGGTCCGTGCCCGCCGGGCGTCGCCGTTCCCGTTCGGCGACGCCCCGGTCGTCGCCGCGGCCCTCGGCGCCGAGGTGACCAGCCGGCTGACCCTGGACTCCGCGCCGGCCACGCTCGCGCTGCGGGCGGTGGGTCTGCTGCGGCACACCCCGTGGCGCGACGCCGAACCCCTGCGCGCCGCCCTGTCCCGCGCCCTGACCGGCGTGCACCTGGGCAGCGACCGCTTCACCGTCCGCGCCGACGCCTGGTCCGCCCCCCGGCCCGCGGGGAGCACGTTCCCCGTCGGCGCGGGGGTGCGGCACGCGGCGTTCGCGGTGACGGGTCGGCAGCAGTCGCGGGCCACGGCGGCCGTGGCGGCGCGGGTGGCCCTCGAACTGGCACGGGGAACGGTTCCGGCGGGCGTCGTCCACCTGCCGCACCTGCCGGGCGCGGCGAGCCTGCTGGACGACCTGGCGGCGGAGGGCGTCTGGAGTCGTTTCCACCTGAACTGATCCGCACGGACCGGCGGGGGTCCTTGTGGCCGGCCCCCGGATGGCCCTAGAGTCCTGCCCGGCGTAGTTGCTGTCAGAACCACCCTTACTCCTCCCGAGGTCCCGAACCCCCGTGATCACCTCCCAGCAGTCGATCCTCGTCGCGGTGTCGACGGTGATCTTCGCCCTGTTGCCGGACGGTTCCGGGAACGTCCGGGTGCACCTGCCGCTGGTGCGCCGCACCCGTGATCCGTTCGCCGGGCAGTGGGCCCTGCCCGGCGGCTGGGTGCGGACGCGGGAGAGCCTCAGCGACGCCGGCCGCCGCACGCTGGCCGAGACGACGGGGCTGCGGCCCAGCTACCTCGAGCAGCTCTACACGTTCGGCCGGCCGGACCGCTCCCCCGGCCAGCGCGTCGTCTCGGTGGTCTACTCGGCGCTGGTGCGCAACCACGAGGCGGCCGCCGCGACCGAGGGCGAGAACGTCCGGTGGACCTCGGGCGACGACTGCACCGGCCTGGCCTTCGACCACGACGAGGTCGTGCGGTACGCGTTGTGGCGGTTGCGCACCAAGGTGCAGCACGCCCACGTCGCCCAGCACTTCCTGGGCGAGAGGTTCTCGCTGGCGCAACTGCGCGAGGTGCACGAGGCCGTGCTGCAGCGTCCGCTGGACCCGGCGAACTTCCGCCGTCAGGTGGAGGGCTCCGGAACGGTCGTCGAGACCGGAGAACGCCAGACCGGCGGCCGGCACCGGCCGCCGAAGCTGTACCGGGCCGTCGTCCCCGAGGGATCGGCCGGCCCGCTGATGAACGCCGGGCCGCTCGCCTGAGCGTTCCGGAAACGTTTCCAGATTCTTCGAGAGAAGGCTTGACGATGGCGTCCGTCCCCACGCAGATCGCACTGCTCACCCGCACGACGGGTGGTGCCGACGCGACGTGCGACCCCGACCTGCCCACCGCCCCGTGGCAGTTCGACGCCGTCCCCGGCGCCCCCCTGCCGTCGCCGACGTACGGCGCGGGCGCGTCCCGGCAGGACCCGGCCCCGGCCGGTTCCCCCGTCCAGCAGCAGATCCCGGCGCAGTACCGGCTGCTGTCCGCCGAGGAGCTGGACCGGCGCATCGTCGCGGCCAAGGCCGAACTCGGGTCGCGGGTGACGATCCTGGGGCACGCCTACCAGCGCGACGAGATCGTCCGGCACGCCGACTTCGTCGGCGACTCCTTCCAGCTGGCCCAGCAGTCCCAGAAGCTGCCCGAGGCCGAGTTCGTCGTGTTCTGCGGCGTCCACTTCATGGCCGAGACGGCCGACCTGCTGACCACACCGGAGCAGCCGGTGGTCCTGCCGAACCTGGCGGCCGGCTGCTCGATGGCGGACATGGCCGACATCGACGCGGTGCAGGCGTGCTGGGACCAGCTCGAGGCGCTGTACGGCACCGAACCCGACACCGACGGCCGCGTTCCCGTCGTCCCCGTGACGTACATGAACTCCGCGGCCGCGCTCAAGGGTTTCTGCGGCGCGCACGGCGGCATCGTCTGCACGAGCTCGAACGCCCGGGAGGTCCTGGAGTGGGCCTTCGAGCGCGGGCAGCGGGTGCTGTTCTTCCCCGACCAGCACCTGGGCCGCAACACCGCCAAGGCCATGGGCGTCGACGTGGCCCGGATGCCGGTGTGGGACCCGCGCAGACCCCACGGCGGGAACTCCCCCGAGGACCTGCTGGACGCGCGCGTGGTGCTGTGGCGCGGCTGGTGCTCGGTGCACCAGCGGTTCACCGTCGACCAGATCGCGGCCGCGCGGGCGGCGAACCCCGACGTGCGGGTCGTCGTGCACCCCGAGTGCCCGATGGAGGTCGTCGACGCGGCCGACGAGGCCGGTTCGACGCAGTACATCCAGCGGGTCGTCGACGCCGCCCCGGCCGGGACGGCGTTCGCCATCGGCACCGAGGTCAACATGGTCCGGCGCCTGGCCGACACCCGTCCGGACCTGACCATCAGCTGCCTGGACCCCGTCGTCTGCCCGTGCTCGACGATGTACCGCATCCACCCCGCCTACCTGGCCTGGGTCCTGGAGTCCCTCGTGCAGGGCCGGGTCGTCAACCAGGTCAGCGTCGACGCCGGCGTCGCGGCGAACGCCCGTACGGCGGTGGAACGCATGCTCGCGGTGCACCCGTGACCCCGGTCGAGGAGGTCCGCGTCGACGTCCGGGCCGACGTCCGGGCCGACGTCCTCGTCGTCGGCGCCGGCGTCGCCGGGCTCACCGCCGCGCTGGAGGCGAGCCGGCACGGCCGCGTCGTCCTGGCCACCAAGACCGCGCTGGGCGAGGGCAGCACCTCCTACGCCCAGGGCGGGATCGCCGCCGCGGTCGACGCCGCCGACGTCCCCGTGCACGTCGCGGACACCCTGGCCGCCGGTGCGGGTCTGGCCTCACCGGCTGCGGTGCAGGCGTTGTGCGCGGCCGGGCCGGCCGCGGTGCGGGTGCTGGCCGAACGCGGGGTGAGTTTCGACCGCGGTGCGTCCGGCCGCTGGGCGCTGGGGCTGGAGGCCGCGCACTCGACGTCGCGCATCCTGCACGCCGGTGGCGACCGGACCGGCGAGGCGATCTCGCGGTCCCTGACCGCCGCCGTGCGGCGCAGCGACGTCACGGTCCACGAGGAGGCGTTCCTGGCCGGCCTGCTCGTCGAGCACGGGCGGGTGGTCGGCGCGGAGTTCGTCACCGACGGCCGGTCGCTGCGGGTACGGGCCGGGGCCGTCGTCCTGGCCACGGGCGGGGCGGGGCAGTTGTTCAGCCGCACCACCAACCCCGGCGTCGCCACGGCCGACGGGCTGGCCGCCGCCTTCCGCGCCGGGGCGCTGGTCGCGGACCTGGAGTTCTTCCAGTTCCACCCGACCGTCCACCAGCCGGCCGACCCCACGGCGAACCCGTTCCTCGTCTCCGAGGCCGTCCGCGGCGAGGGGGCGGTGCTGCTGGACGCCGCCGGGAACCGGTTCATGCCGCACGTCGACCCGCGCGCCGAACTGGCCCCGCGCGACGTGGTGGCCCGCGCCATCGCCGGCCGGATGGCCGAGCAGGGCGGGAAACCCGTCCTGCTCGACGCGACCGGGGTCTCCTCGGCGCTGGGGCGCCCGTTCGCCGACCGGTTCCCGGGGATCGCGCAGTTCTGCCGGGACGCCGGCCTGGACCCCGAGACCACGCCGGTCCCGGTGACCCCGGCCGCGCACTACTGGATGGGCGGGATCCGCACCGACGCGGCGGGACGCACGTCGCTGCCGGGGTTGTGGGCGGCCGGCGAGGTCGCCTGCTCGGGGATGCACGGCGCGAACCGGCTGGCCTCGAACTCGCTGCTGGAGGCGCTGGTCACCGGGGGCTCGGTGGTCGCCGACATCACCCGCGGCCCGTTCGCCGCGGAGTTCGGCGACGACGACGTCACCGCGGTGGCCGCCCCGGCGGTTCCGGTCGCCGCGCACGTCGGCCGCCGCGACCTGCAGGCCGCGCTGTGGGAGCACGCCGGCCTCGTCCGGGACGAGGCGGGACTGGCCGTCGCGACGAAACTGCTGACCCCGCAGGAGGATCCCGTCGAGATCAGCGCCGACGACCCCGACGTCCCCCGCACCACCCGCGAGGACGCCAACCTCGTGCTGGCCGCCCGCCTGCTGCTGGCGGCCGCCACCGGCCGCGAGGAGAGCCTCGGGGCCCACTTCCGCAGCGACCACCCCACGGTGCCGGCCCGGCCGCGCCGCCGTTCCTTCCGGAGGATCCCGTGAGAACCCCGCAGCTCGTGGTCGAGCAGGCCCTGGCCGAGGACGCCCCCTGGGGTGACGTGACGAGCGAGGCCCTGCTGCCCGCCGGAGCCGTCGCCGACGCCGCCCTCGTCGCCCGCGAACCCGGGGTGCTGGCCGGGGCGGAGTGCGCCCGGCAGGCCTTCACCCAGGCCGCCCGGCTCACCGCGGGCAGCCTCGACGTCCTCGACCTCGCGCCCGACGGCACCGGTTTCGCGACCGGTGACGTCCTGGGCCGGGTGCGCGGCACCGCCCGTGGTGTGCTGCGCGCCGAGCGCATCGCGCTGAACCTGCTGCAGCACCTGTCCGGCATCGCCACCGCCACCGCGACGTTCGTGCAGGCCGTCGCCGGCACGAACGCCCGCATCGTCGACACCCGCAAGACCACGCCCGGGTTGCGCGCGCTGGAACGGGCCGCGGTGCGCGCCGGCGGTGGGCACAACCACCGCTGGTCGCTGTCGGACGCCGTGCTGGTCAAGGACAACCACCTCGCGGTGCTGCTGGCGCACGGACTGGACGTCACGACGGCGCTGAAGTCGGTGCGCGAGCAGGTGCCGCACACCACCTCGATCGAGGTCGAGGTCGACCGCCTCGACCAGCTCGAGGCCGTGCTGGCCGCCGACGTCGACGTCGTCCTGCTCGACAACTTCTCCCCCACCGACCTCGCCGAGGGGGTGCGCGTGGTCCGCGCGCGCTCGCGCGCGCTCGTGGAGGCCAGCGGCGGGGTCACCCTGGCCACGGTCCGCGGCATCGCCGAGACCGGGGTCGACCTGATCTCGGTGGGGGCGCTGACCCAGAACTCGCGCACCCTGGACCTGGGTCTGGACACGGAGGTGCTGACGTGACGGTGCCCGTCGACCATCCGGTGTACCTCGACCACGCCGCGACCTCCCCACCGCGCCGGGAGGTGCTGGAGGCCGTCTGGCCCTACCTGACGCGGGTCACCGGGAACCCCTCGAGCGCGCACGAGGTCGGCCGCGCCGCGAAGGCCGGGCTGGACGCGGCGCGGGGCGCGATCGCCGACGTCCTGGGCGCCCGTCCCGGCGAGGTCGTGCTGACGGCCGGCGGCACCGAGGCCGACAACCTGGCGGTCACCGGGATCGCGACGGCGAACCCCCGCGGGCGGCACGTCGTCGTCTCGGCGATCGAGCACCCGGCCGTGCTGGAGACCGCCAGGGCCCTGCGCGCGCACGGTTTCGCGCTCGACGTCGTCGGGGTCGACGCCGACGGCCTGCTCGACCTGGCCGCCCTGGAGGCGGTGCTGCGCCCGGACACCACGCTGGTGTCGGTGATGTACGCCAACAACGAGATCGGCACGGTGCAACCGCTGGCCCAGGTCTCCGCGCTCTGCCGCCGGCACGGCATCCCGCTGCACACCGACGCCGTCCAGGCCGCCGGTCACCTCGACCTGGACGTGGAGGCGCTGGGGGTCGACGCGCTGTCGGCCTCGGCGCACAAGTTCGGCGGCCTGCGCGGCGCCGGTTTCCTGTGGGTCCGCGGTGCGGTGCCGCTGACCCCCGTGCTGCACGGTGGCGGGCAGGAACGCGGCCGGCGGTCCGGGACCACCGACGTGGCCTCGGCCGTGGGGACGGCCGTGGCCCTGCACCTGGCCGCGACCTCCCGCGAGCAGGAGCACGTGCGGTTGAGCGCGTTGCGGGACCGGCTGATCGACGGGGTGCTGGCGGCCGTCCCGGGATCGCGGCTCACGGGTTCGCGCACGAGCCGGCTGCCCGGCCACGCCTCGTTCTGCTTCGACGCGGTCGGCGGGGAGACGGTGCTGGCCGAACTCGAGCTGGCCGGGATCGTCTGCTCCAGCGGTTCGGCGTGCTCGGCCGACTCCGACGACGCCTCGCACGTCCTGCTCGCCACCGGTCTGGACGCCGACGTCGCGCGGACGGCCGTGCGGTTCACGCTGGGCCCGTCGACGACGGACGAGGACGTGGACGCGGTGCTCGCCGCGCTGCCGGCGGCCGTGGCCGCCGCAGCCCGCTGACCTACCCGACATCCTCCGCGCGGACCCCGAGCCCGGCCAGCACGCCGGTCCCGTCCTCGACGGCCAGGACCGCGAGCAGCACGTGGACGGCGTCGACGTGCTCGGCCCCGAGCCGCTGCGCCTGCGTGAAGGTCTGCTCCAGCACGGCGCGGGCCTGGGCGTCGAACGGGATGAGCGCGGGAACCTCCGCGGCCGCCGGGGCGAGCGAGGCCTGCGCGACCCGCCGCACCTCCTCCACGGACACACCCTGCGCCGCGGCGGCCTGGGCGGCGACGCCGTCGGGGTCGGCGAACAGCGCCAGCAACAGGTGCGGCACGCCGATGGTGTCGTTGCCGGCCTCGCGGGCCCGTTCCTGCGCGCCGACGACGGTCGCGCGGGCGGCGTCGGTGAACCGGCTGAACCCCTGGCTGGGGTCCAGCGGCGAAGGCCCGCCCTCCTCACGGGTCACGAAGCGCTTCTGCGCGGCCTGCCGGGTCACGCCCATGCTCACCCCGATCTGCGACCAGGAGGCACCGGAGCGGCGGGCCTGGTCGACGAAGTGGCCGATGAGCGCGTCGGCCACCTCCCCGAGGTGGTCACCGAGGACGACGGCGTCGCTGAGCCGGTCGAGGGGTTCGTCGTGGCGTCCGGCGATCGTCCGGATGAGGTCGTCGAGGCGGACGAGGGCCGAGGGGGAATCCGTCATGCGTCAACCGTAGGTTGACACCGAGAAGAACGTCAACCTACGGTTGACGACGAGGCGGCTGGCCGGAGGGGCTCAACCACCGAACGGCACGACCTCCACGAGTTCCCACGGCCCGCCCGCGTAGCGGTGCACGGCCAGCCCGAGCAGCGCGAGCGGCCACGGCGCGAACCCGCTCGACAGGTCCGCGACCGTGGCGCGGGCCAGCGCCGGGTCGACGAAGTTCTGCACGGTGACGTGCGGACGGAACCCCTGGGCGTCCTGCCGGGTCAGCCGGCCCGCGAAGGCGCCGGCGATCGCGGCCCGGGCCTGCCCGAGACCCGGCGAGTCCACCACCAGCGCCGCCCCCCGGCCGAGCGAGCGGACGCCGGTCACCCCGGCCGCCGGCGCCGGGCGGGCGCACGCCGCGCGCACCGCCGCGAGGACCTCCCCCGGCGCGTCGGCGGGCAGGGCGTGGAACAGCGTCAGGTGCGCCGGCAACTGGTTGCGCTCGGGCGGGAAGAACCTGCGGCGCAAGGCGTCCAGCGACTGCTGCGACTGCTCGTCGAACGCGGCGCTGACGATGAGCGGGTTCACGCGAAGGCGACGGCCGTGCCGAGGACACCCGACGCCAGGCACAGCACGGACAGCGCCAGCGCCGCCGTCCACCAGCCGCGGTCGGGGTGCCCGGACCGCAGGGCACGCACGCCGAGCACGAGGACGACGAGTCCCATGACGACGGCCAGCGGGGCGAAGGCCAGCGAGACGACCAGGCCCGCGGCGGACGCGACCACCCCGCCGATCGCGCCGGTGTTCGTGGGCTGGACCTTCTGCTGCTGCACGCCCCCACTGTGCCACCCCGGGCCCGGACCGGCCCGGGCCCGTCCACGACACGGTGTAGGAGGTCGGGTCACCGCTCCGTAGGCTGGCTCCGTGCCGACCACCACCACCTCGACCACCTCGACCACCGCCCGCACCGTCCGCGCGACGGGCAGCCGCCTGTCGGCGCTCGCCCTGGCCGGCCTCGTCGGCCTCGCCGCACCGGTGGTCCTGGCGGGTCCGGCCACCGCGCACGACCGGCTGGAGTCGACCGACCCGGCCGCGGACTCGGTCCTGGACGTCGCGCCGGACAGCATCACGCTGACGATGTCGTCGACCCCGCTGGCCCTCGGCACCCGGGTCCAGGTCACCGCCCCCGACAGCAGCGTCGTCTCGACCGGCGAACCGCAGATCGTCGACGAGACCATCACCCAGCCGCTCACCGGCGCCCGGCCGGCCGGGACCTACCAGGTGCAGTGGCGGGTGACGTCCTCGGACGGGCACCCGATCGACGGCACGTTCTCGTTCACCACCGACGGTGCGGTGGGAACCCCCACGACGGAGGCCCCCACGACGGAGGCCCCCGCCGCGAGCAGCGCCGCCTCCCCCGACCCGGCGACCGCGGTCGCCGACTCCGGCAACGGCACGCTCATCGGCATCGCGGCCGCCGTCGTCGTCGTGCTCGGCGGGATCGGCGGCCTCATCGGCTACCGGCGCCGGCAGCGCTGACGTCCCCGCCGGGCGACCGGCGCTCCAGCCGCAGGTCGACCAGCCACACCAGGATCGTCAGCACGCCGAACCCGGCCCCGACGGCCGTCACCACCGGCCAGCCACCGGCACCCCACGCGGCCGACCCGACGGCCGAGCCCAGCGCCCCGCCGGCGAAGTACGTCGTCATGTAGACGGAGTTCAGCCGGGCGCGCGCGTCCGGGCGCAGCGGGTAGACGACGTTCTGGTTCGACACGTGCACGGCCTGCAGGAACATGTCCACCAGGCCGAACCCGAGGACGAACAGCACCAGGGACGTCAGCCACGTCGAGGCCGACAACCCCAGCAGCCCCCACGTCGTGACGAGCCCGACCGCCCCGATCCCCGTCGCCCACTGCCCCCGGCCGGCGTCGGCCATCCGGCCCGCGGCCGTCGCCATGAGCGCTCCCGCGACGCCGGACAGGCCGACGAGGCCGATCTGCAGGTCCGACAGCCCGAACCGGGGCCCGGCCAACTGGAAGGTCATCGTCGCGAACAGCACCGAGACCCCGGCGAACCCCAGACCGCCGAGCAGGGCGCGGGTGCGCAGCCGGGGCAGTTCGGCCACCAGCCGCGCCCCCGAGGCCAGCGTCGCCAGGTAGCCGCCGACCGCGTGCGGGGCGCTGCGCGGCAGCCGGCGCCCCAGCACCAGCGCGATGAGGACCAGGGCCACCGCGACGACGGCGTAGGGCGCGTGCCAGCCCGCCACCTCGGCGATCGCGCCGGACACGCTGCGCGCCAGCAGGGCGCCGATGAGCAACCCGCTCATGACGGTCCCGACCGCCCGGCCCGCGCGGCCGGGTTCGGCCAGTTCGGCCGCGAACGGCACGAGGATCTGCGCGGCGACGGAGAACAGTCCCGCGACGGCGGTGCCCACCGCCAGCGCCCAGTAGTCCGGCGCCAGCGCGCACAGCGCGTGGCCGGCGGCGGCCAGCAGCGCCAGGACGACGAGCAGCCGCCGGCGTTCCAGCAGGTCCCCCAGCGGGACGACGAGCAGCAGGCCCAGGCCGTAGGACACCTGGGCGACGGTTACCAGACCCGCCGCCCGGCCGTCGGAGACGCCGAGGTCGCCGGCGATGGTGTCCAGCAACGGCTGGTTCACGTAGTTCCCGCCGACCGTCAGGCCCGTCGTGACGGCCATCAGGAGCAGGAGAGGTCGGGTCAGCACCCGGTCATCGTCCCCGTCGCCGGGTCGTCGTGTCGAAGCGGTCGGACGCCCACCTTCCCGCGAGCAACGGGTTGACGATCGCACACCGTGATGGGAACGTTCTCAGAACCACCCTCGACACCGTCGTCAGGAGAACTCCGTGCGTGCCCCGACCCGACGTTCCGTCCTCACCGGCCTGTCCGCCACGGCGGCCACCGGTCTGCTCACCGCCCCCGCCCACGCCACCTCCTCGTCGTCCGCGGCCGGTGGTGGCCCCTGGGCCCGGCGGGCCGCCGAGACCTGGCGGGCCCTGCTGGACCACTTCGCCGTCGACGACGGTTCCGGCCTGCTGCGCGAGCAGGTCCCGGCCGCCGAGGACGATCCCGAGTACTCCTACGAGTGGCCGTTCTCCCAGGCCCACGTCGCCGCGCTCGACCTCACCGGGATCCCCGGGACCGGCCGCAAGTACCGCGACGACCTGCGCGCCCTGGCTGCGGCGCAACAGCACTACTGGTCGCCGGCCGGCTCCACGGGACTGCCGGGTTTCGCCTCCGCGCCCCTGCCGCCGTACGCCTCGGGCGGGGACTTCTTCTACGACGACAACCTGTGGGTCGGGCTGCTGGACGTCCAGCAGTACGCCATGACGGGCGACCGCACGGCCCTGCGCGAGGCGCAGGCGATCTCCGACCTCGTCGACTCCGGCTGGGACACCGACGCCTCGCACGCCGCGCCCGGTGGGGTGTTCTGGACGCAGGCGCCGTGGAGCAGCGACCGGAACACCGTCTCGAACATGCCCGCCGCCGAACTGGACCTGCGGTTGTTCCAGTTCACCCGCGAGCGCCGGTACCTGGAACGCGCCCGGAAGTACCACGCGTGGACGAACCGGTACCTGCAGCGCGAGGACGGCCTGTACCACGACCACCTGGACCTCGAAGGGGTGGTCGAGACGACGGTCTGGTCCTACAACCAGGGCGTGCCCGTCGGGGTGAACGTGCTGCTGCACCTCCTCACCCGCGAACGGGAGCACCTGACCGAGGCCCGTCGCATCGCGGACGCCTCGCTGGCCTGGTTCGTCGACGGCGGCCGCCTCGACAGCCACCCGCCGTTCTTCAACTCCATCTGGTTCAAGAACCTGCTGCTGCTGGAGTCCGTCACGGGCGGGCACCGCTACCGCGACGCAATGGCGGCCTACGCCGAACGGATGTGGACCACGCGCCGCGACGCGGCGACCGGCCTGTTCGTCTTCCCCGACGGCGAGACGGGCGGGGCCACGACGATGCTGCTGCAGCAGGCCGCGATGGTGCAGGTGTTCGCGGTGCTGGCGTGGAACCGGAAGGACCACGGGTTGCTCTACTGACCCGCGGGGCCGGGCGGGACAGCACGAAGGGGTGGGACCGGACGGTCCCACCCCTTCGTCGGCACGGACCTCAGGCGGGGACGATGAGCCCGGAGGTCTGCGTGCGTGCCCGGTCGAAGCGCTGCTGGGCGTCGGCCCAGTTCACGACGTTCCACCACGCCTTGACGTAGTCGGGCTTGACGTTCTTGTAGTCCAGGTAGAACGCGTGCTCCCACATGTCGAGCATCACGATCGGCACCAGACCCAGCGCCAGGTTGCCCTGCTGGTCGTACAGCTGGACGTTGATGAGCTTCTGCCCGATCGAGTCCCAGGCCAGGATCGACCAGCCCGAGCCCTGGATGCCCAGCGCGGTGGCCGCGAAGTGCTTCTGGAAGCCGTCGAAGGAGCCGAAGTCGGCGTCGATCGCCGCGGCCAGCTCACCGGTCGGCTTGTCGCCGCCGTCCGGGGACAGGTTCGGCCAGAACACCGAGTGGTTGACGTGCCCACCGAGGTTGAACGCCAGGTTCTTCTCGTGCAGGTTCACCGTGGACAGGTCGTCCTTCGACCGTGCCTCGGCCAGCTTCTCCAGCGCGGTGTTCGCCCCGGCCACGTAGGTGGCGTGGTGCTTGTCGTGGTGCAGCTCCATGATCGCCCCGGAGATGTGGGGCTCGAGCGCGGAGTAGTCGTAGGGCAGATCCGGAAGGGTGTACTCAGCCATGCCTTCTCCTCGTCAGCGTCGTCGTGCGCGGGACGAGAGCCGGCGAACGGGTCCCGTCTCGCACCGTGACCCTTGCGCAGCCCCGGAAGGTGCGCAAGCGGCCGCCCGAAGCGTCTCACCGCGTGATCAAGGCACCGGCGCCGGGGTGGTGGTCCCGAGGGCCCGGAGGACCCGGAGGCCCCGGAGGCCCCGGAGGCCCCGGGCGGTCGTGGACGGTGAGGTGCGGGGGGCGGGGGCGCCCGGCACGTAGGGTCGGGGCATGAGCTCCGCGCCCGAGACCGCCTCCGGTCTCCCGACGCCGCCCTCGACCGCCTCCGCACCGGTGCCGGTCGTCGGGTTCGACCTCGACATGACGCTGGTCGACTCCAGCGACGGCATCGCCGCCACCCTGCGCGCGGTGCTGGCCGAGGTGGGGATCACGGTCACGGCCGCGGACACCTGGCCCTACGCCGGCATGCCGCTCGAGCTCATCCTGGCCGGGCTGGCCCCCGGCACCCCCGCGGCCCGGCTGGAGGCGATGGCCGCGCGCTACCGGCAGCTGTACCCGTCCCTGGGCATCGCCTCGGTGCGCCCCTATCCGGCCGCGGCCGCCGCGCTGGCCGCACCGGCGGCCCACGGGGGGCGCAGCCTCGTGGTCAGCGCCAAGCACACGCCGAACGTGCACCGCGTGCTGTCGGTGGCCGGCCTGGCCGGGGCGGTCGCCGAGGCGGACGTCACCGGTGACCTGTTCGCCGAGGACAAGGGCCGCCGGCTGGCCGAGCTCGGCGCGACGGCCTACGTGGGCGACCACCCGGGTGACGTGCGGGCGGCGAAGGTGGCCGGCGCGGTCCCGGTCGCCGTGACGACCGGCTCGCACGACGCCGCGGCGCTGCTCGAGGCCGGGGCCGAGGTCGTGCTGCCGGGCCTGGAGGCGTTCGGCGACTGGCTCACCTCGCACGTGGCCCAGTTGGGCGACAGCGCGCGCCCGGTCCCCTCGCCCCGTTAACCTGGGAGGGACCGTCGTCGCCCGAGACGACTCTCAGACACTGAACGCACACCCGCCGGTGCGCGCGGCCCGCCCGCAGCGCCCGGCACCGCAACTGGAGAAGGTTCCCGTGCCGACTGGCAAGGTCAAGTGGTTCGACGCCGACAAGGGGTTCGGCTTCCTCGCCGCCGAGGACGGCGCCGAAGTGTTCGTGCACGCCTCCGCGCTGCCCGCGGGCACCACGACGCTGTCCAAGGGCAGCCGCGTGGAGTTCGGCGTCGTGCAGGGCAAGAACGGCACGCAGGCGCTGTCGGTGCGGCTGCTGGACCCGGTCCACTCCGTGGCCCGCGCGACCCGCAAGAAGCCCGAGGACATGGTCCCGATCGTCGAGGACCTCATCAAGCTGCTCGACGGCGTCTCCGGCTCCCTGCGCCGCGGGCGCTACCCCGAGAAGGGCGGTGCGCAGAAGATCGCCACCGTGCTGCGGGCCGTCGCCGACGACTTCGAGGCGTGAGCGTGTCCGAGGAGACGATCACCACCGCACCCGCCCCCAAGGCCCGCCGCGCCCGCAAGCCCACGCTCGACGCCGCGGCCGCGGGCGCGGTGGACCTGGCCCGCGCGGCCGCCGAGGAGATCGCCGAGCCGGGCACCGTCGGGGAGCACCTCGAGGCGCGCGCCGAGGGCGACCGCCTGGTCAGCCACACCTTCGCCTGCCTGCTGCCCGGCTACCGCGGGTGGCGCTGGACGGTCACCGTGACCCGCGCCTCCCGGGCGCGCAACGTCACCGTCAACGAGGTCTGCCTGCTGCCCGGCGACGACGCGCTGCAGCCGCCGCAGTGGCTGCCGTGGGCGCAGCGTCTGGCCCCCGGGGACGTCGGGCCGCAGGACACGTTGCCGCGCAAGGCCGACGACCCGCTGCTGGAGCAGGGCTTCGAGGCCACCGGCGACGAGGACCTCGACCAGCTGGCGATCTACGAGCTGGGCCTGGGCCGCGAGCGCGTGCTGTCCCCGCTGGGCCGGGACGAGGCCGCGACCCGCTGGTACGAGGGCGACCGCGGCCCCAGGACGGAGATCGCCGAGAACGCCAAGGGGCAGTGCTCGACCTGCGGGTTCTTCCTGGCCGTCGCGGGCTCGCTGCGGCAGGTGTTCGGGGTGTGCGCCAACGAGTGGTCACCCGAGGACGGCCGGGTCGTCAGCGTCGACCACGGCTGCGGCGCGCACAGCGAGACCGACGTCGAGGTCACCGCCGAGGAGCCGGCCCGTCCGCTCATCGACGACCTGTCCCCCGACGGGCTCGAGGTCGTCGGCCTCGAGGCACCCACCGGGGACGCCAGGGACGCCGTGGGCCCCGACGAACCCGTCGAGCTGGACGCGGTGGCGGAGGGCGGCCGCTGAGCGTTCCGGCGCCCAGCTCCGACCCGTTCGACACCGCCGGGCTGCGCGGGCGGGTCCTGGCGGCGTGGAACGACTCCCCCGCCCGGCTGCGCGAGGACGCCAACGCCGAGGAGGACGCCGCCCTCGGCTCCTACCGGGACCGGCTCGTCGTCGAACTGGCCCAGAACGCCGCCGACGCCGCGGCCGCGGCCGACGTGCAGGGCCGGCTGCGACTCACCCTGCGCGAGGACCCGGACGGCGGCCCGGGGCGGCTGCTGGCCGCCAACACCGGCGCCCCGTTGTCGGCCGCGGGCGTGCAGGCCCTCGCCTCGCTGCGCGCGAGCGCCAAGCGTGACCCCGACCAGCCGTCCGTCGGCCGCTTCGGCGTGGGTTTCGCCGCCGTCCTGGCCGTCACCGACGACCCCGCGCTCCGTTCGGCCACGGGGACGGTCCGCTTCTCCCGCGCCGACTCCGCAGAACTGGTGCGGACCGCCGGCAGCGCCGGCGCCACGGCCGAGCTCGCCGCGCGCGACGGGCACGTCGCCGCGCTGCGGCTGCCGTTCCCCGCCCCGCACGCCCCCGCCGTCCCGGCCGGCTACGACACCGTCGTCGACCTGCCGCTGCGCGACGCCGCGGCCCGCACGCTCGTCGAGGCGCTGCTGGCCGACCTGCTCGCCGGGACCGGTGACGTCCTGCTGCTCGCGCTGCCGGCGCTGACCGAGATCGTCGTCGACCTGCCCGGCCGGCCCGCGCAGCGCATCGCCGACCTCGCCGACCGCTGGCGCGTGCTGCGCCGCACCGGCCGCTTCGCGCCCGCCGACCTGGCCGACCGCGGGGTCGAGGACCGGCGCCGGCCGGGGTGGACGCTGACGTGGGCCCTCCCGGTGGGCGGCTCGGGGGTGGGAACCGTTGTCCGGCGCTGGCGTCGTGTGCGCACCGACCCCCACCGACGAGGACCTGCCGTGGCCGGCGTTGCTGGTGGCCACGTTCCCGCTCGGCCCGGACCGGCGCCGGATCGCCCCGGGCCAGGCGACCGAGGTGCTCCTCGACGCCGCCGCCGACGCCTACGGCGACCTGCTGGCCGAGGTGGCCGCCGAGGGCGGGGACGCCCTGAGGCTGCTGCCGTACGGCGCGGCGGCCGGCCGGGTCGACGCCGAACTGCGCCGCAGGGTCCTGGACCGGGCCCGTGACGTGCCGCTGCTGCTGTGCGTCGAACGGGCCGACGGGGCACCGATCCCGGTCCGGCCGAGCTCGGCGGTCGCCCTGACCGGCCCCGGAGCCGACGACCCGGACCTGCTGCAGGCCCTGGCGCCGGCGCTGGCGGGGCTGGTGGCCGCCCCGCGCGGCAGCGACCGGCTGCTCACCGAGCTCGGCGTCACCCGCCTGGGGCTGGCCGAGGTGCTCGACGTGCTGCCCGGTCAGGACGCCGCGGGCAGCCGGGCGCTGTTCACGGCGCTGGCCCCGCTGACGGCGGCCGATCCGGTGGCGCGGGAGGCCGTGAGCGGGCTGCCGGTGCCGCTGCTGGACGGCCGCCGCGTGCACGGCGTCCGCGGAACGGTGCTGCTCGACGACCCCGACGCGCTGAGCGCCGAGGCGGCCGGGGTGTTCGCCGGGTTCGGCCTGCGGATCGTCGACCCGGCGGTCTCGCAGGGGCCGGCGCGTGACCTGCTGGTGCGGCTGGGCGCCCGTGAGGGCGGCGCCTGGGCGGTGCTGACCGACCCCGCCGTCCGCGCCGCCGTCGCCGCCTCCCCCGACGCCGAGGACCCCGACGCCGTCGCCGAGGCGGTGCTGGAGCTGCTCGCCGCGGTGGTCGGCGCCGGATCCGGTGCCCGGGTGAGGCGTGAACTGCCGTGGCTGGCGGACCTGGCCCTGCCCGACGAGGAGGACGAACTCGCGCCCGCGGGGGCACTGGTGCTGCCCGGGACCCTGGCCGCCCGCGCCCTGGACCCCGACGAGGTCGCCCCCGTCGCGCCGGACCTGCTGCAGGAGTGGGGGCCGGACGTCCTGCGGGCCGCGGGTGTGCTGGCCGGCCCGGCCGTCGTCGACCTGCCCGAGCTCGACCTCACCGACCCCGGGACGGCCGCCGAGACCGGACTGGCCGGTTTCGGGCAGTACGTCGAGGAGGTCTGGGCCGACGTCCTCGACGAACCCCTCGCGGGCACGAGCGTCGACGCCGTGAGCGTCGTGCGCGACCTCGACCTGGTGGTCGAGGCCTGGCCGGATGTCCTGGCGGCGCTCGCGGCCTCCCTCGAGGGGCTGCGCGCGCTGACCGCGCCGTGGGTCCTGGGGCGGCACCGGCGCCCGGGTCTGGTCGCCTGGTGGTTGCGCCGGTCCGGTCCGCTGCCGGAGGTCTCCCGCGACCGCGCGGGCAGCGCCCCGCACTGGCTGCCGGCGGCACCGCCGTGGACGGCCGGGCTGCCCGACACCGCCCGGCGCGCCCTGGGGGTGCTGCCCGACCTGGCGGCCGCCGGCGTGGCCGACCTGCCCGCGCTGCTGTCCCGCAGCGCCCGGCACCTGCCGTCCGGGGCCGAGCTGCTGACCGTGTGGAGCGTGCTGGGCCGCCTCGCTGCTGATGCGACACCCGTTGCGCTGCACCACCTCGCGGCTCTGGACGAGAACGGGACCGTCGTGACGGCCGACGCCGGTGACGTCGTGGTCGCGGACTCACCGCTGTGGGCGCAGCGCACCGACCTCGGCCCGCGCGTCCTCGTCCCGGCCGCGGTCGCCGAGACGGTCGCCGACCTCCTCGACCTCGACCTCGCCTCCGACCGGGCGGACGGAGAGCTGCAGCACCCGGCGGGCACGGAGCACGCCGTTCCCGCGGCCGCGACCGCCCTGGTCCCCGGTCTCGCGCCGACGTGGACGCAGGTCGCCGAGCTGCGTTGCGACGGCGAGCCCGTGCGGTTCTGGGTGCTCGACGGTCAGGTGCTGGCCACGTCGGCGGAGGCGGCCGCCGACGGCCTGGCGCACGTCGCGGGGGCCTGGTGGGCGCGCACCGCGCTGGCGCGGCTGCTCGCCGGTGACGATCCCGCCACCGTGCTCACCGTCGAACTCCCCGGCCTCCCCCAGCCCTGAGACCCACCCGTGGTCCCGCAGGAACTCCCGGCGGGCTCACGACGGAGGACGGGGTCAGCGGCGCGTGCGGCGGTGGACGTGGGCCAGTCCGATCAGCCCGAGCGCGATCCCGGCGATGCAGGACTCCAGCCAGCGACCCTCCCCGGTGCTGCGGACCTCGGGGACGGCGATGGCCACGACGAGCAGCACCGTCCAGGCCCCCAGGCCGACGAGCACCGCGCGACGGTCGTCGGTCCGCAGCGGCGGGGGCGGCGGTTTGGCCTTGGACGGGGGCAGGAACAGCGGCACGGGGCCAGTGTCCTGCATCCCGGGACGATCTGCTGGGATGACGGGCATGGCCGACAACAGCACCCCCCAGCGCACCGCCCTCGTCACCGGCGCCAGCAGCGGGATCGGCGCCGCCACCGTGCGGGCGCTGGCCGCGGCTGGTTTCCGCACGATCGCGGCGGCGCGCCGGGTGGAACGCCTGGAGCAGCTGGCGCAGGAGGTCGGCGGCCGGGCCGTCGAACTCGACGTGACCGACGCCGACTCCGTGGCCGCGATGGCCGCGCAGGTCGGCGACGTCGACGTCGTGGTCCACTCGGCCGGTGGGGCGTTCGGCACCGACCGGATCGAGGACGGCGACCCCGAGGGCTGGAAGGCCATGTACGACGTCAACGTGGTGGGCCTCCTGCGCGTGCACCAGGCCCTGCTGCCGGGGATGCGCCGCGGCGGCAACGGGCACGTCGTCGTCCTGGGTTCCATCGCCGGTTTCGAGGTCTACCCCGGCGGCGGCGGCTACACGGCCGTGAAGCACGGTGTGAACGCGGTGTGCCGCACGATGCGCCAGGAACTGCTCGGCGAACCGGTCCGGGTGACCGAGATCGCCCCCGGCATGGTCGAGACGGAGTTCTCCCTCGTCCGGCTGGGTTCGCAGGAGGCGGCGGACGAGGTCTACCAGGGGCTCACCCCGCTGACCGCGGACGACGTCGCCGACGTCATCGCGTTCGCGGTGACCCGCCCGCCGCACGTCGACCTCGACAAGGTCGTGCTGCGCCCGATCGCCCAGGCCGACGCCGCGCACGTGCACCGGGGGTAGACTCCCGCACCGAACGCTCCTCACCCCGGCCGCGTGGAACCCGTTGGCCGCGACGTCACCCTCGTCGCGGCGCGGCGGATCGAAACCGTCCCCGTGCCCGAGGAGTTCGTCGTGACCACCACCACCCCGCCGTTGAGCAGCCGGTTGTCCGGTGTCCGGTCCTCCCCGGTGCGTGAACTGCTGGCGCTGGTGTCCAACCCCGACGTCATCTCCTTCGCCGGTGGACTGCCCGCGCCGGAACTGTTCGACGCGGACGGTCTGCGGGAGGCCTACGTGCGGGCGCTGTCGGGGACGGCCGCGCGCCGCAACCTGCAGTACGCCGCGACCGAGGGCGATCCGCGTCTGCGCGAACTCGTCGCGGACCGGCTCACCCGGCGCGGGCTGCCGACCGCGCCGGACGACCTGCTCATCACGACCGGTTCGCAGCAGGCGCTGACGTTGCTGACGACCGCGCTGCTGGACCCGGGCGCGGTCGTCGCCGTCGAGGAACCGAGCTACCTGGCTGCGCTGCAGTCGTTCTCCCTCGCCGGGGCACAGGTGGCCGGGGTCGCCGGCGACGCGGACGGGATCGACCCGGACGCCGTCGAGGAGGTGTTCCGCACCCGGCGGCCGGCGGTGCTGTACCTGGTGCCGAACTTCGCGAACCCCACCGGCCGGACGCTGAGCGCGGCGCGGCGGGCACGCGTCGCCGAACTCGCCGCCGAGTTCGGGGTCTGGGTCGTCGAGGACGACCCGTACGGGGAACTGCGCTACTCCGGGCAGCCCGTCGCACCGCTGGCCGCGCACCCGGCGGCGGCGGCGAACACCGTCCACCTGGGCAGCTTCTCCAAGATCGGTGCGCCCGGGCTGCGGCTGGGCTGGGCACGACTGCCGCGCGAACTGCGTCCGGCGGTGGTCGTCGCCAAGCAGGCCGCTGATCTGCAGACCTCCACGGTCGACCAAGCCGCGGCCGCGGAGTACCTCGCGGTGACCGACCTCGACGCCCACGTCGCGCGGGTCGTGGTGGCCTACCGCGAGCGCCGGGACGCGATGCTCGCGGCGCTGGAGCGGGAACTCCCGGCCGGAGCGCGGTCCTCGCGGCCGGACGGCGGGATGTTCACCTGGGTGGAACTGCCCTCCGTCGCCGACACCGCGCGCCTGCTGCCGGCGGCGCTGGCCGCGGGCGTCGCGTTCGTCCCGGGCGCGTCGTTCTTCGCGGGGCAGGCGAACTCCTGCACGCTGCGGCTGTCGTTCACGACGCACTCCCCCGACCGCACCGCCGAGGGAGTCGCCCGGCTGGGGCGCGTGCTACGCCAGTGATCCGAAGGGCAGCAGACCGGCGTCCACGGGCCGGCCGAACAGGTAGCCCTGCGCCCGGTCGCAGCCCATGTCGCGCAGCATCTGCGCCTGCAGCTCGGTCTCGACCCCTTCGGCCGTGACCACCATGCCGTGCGCGTGGGCGAGGCTGATGAGCGCCTCGACGACGGCCTCGGCGCGGTCGGAGGAGCCCAGCGGCCGGACGAAGCTCATGTCGATCTTCAGGAAGCTCAACGGGAACCGGTCGAGGTAGGACAGCGAGGAGTACCCGGTCCCGAAGTCGTCCAGGCCGACGCGGGCGCCGATGCTGCGCAGTTCGCCCAGGCTGGCCCGGGTGGAGGTCGACAGGTCGATGAGCGTGCGTTCGGTGACCTCGGCGAGCAGCGAACTGCCGGCGGCGCCGGTGGACTCGACGCTGTGCGCCAGCCGGTGGGCGAAGGCGGGGTGCTCCAGCGTCTTGCCCGAGACGTTGAACGAGACCTGCAGGCCGACCCCCTCGCGGCGCCACTCCCGCAGTTGCCGCAGGACCTCCCCGAGCACCCAGGTGTCGACGTCGACGATGAGGCCGGTGTCCTCGGCGGTGTCGACGAAGTACTTCGGTTCCAGGACTCCCTCGACGGGGTCGTCGAGGCGGACGAGGGCCTCGGCGGCGACGAGTTCGCGGTTGCGCAGGTCGACGATGGGCTGCCAGACGACGCGCAGGCCGTCGGTGCGCAGGGCCCGGCGCACGCGGTGCTCGGCGACGTGCCGGGCGTGGGCCTCGTCGCGCATGGCCGAGTCGTACATGGCCACCCGGTCCCGGCCGCCGTCCTTGGCCCGGTACAGCGCCATGTCGGCGCTGCGGAACAGGTCGTCGGCGGTGCCCTCGTGGCCGACGGCGATGCCGGCGCTGGAGGTGCACACGAAGGGTTCTGGCAGTCCGGGCAGCAGCATGGGTGAGCGCAGCCGGCGGATGATGCCCTGGGCCATGGTGGCCGCCCCCTCGGGGCGGTTGACCCCCGGCACCATGACGACGAACTCGTCGCCGCCCAGGCGGGCCAGCGTGGCACCGGGCGGGGCGGCGTCCTCCAGGCGGACGGCCACCTGCCGCAGCAGGGCGTCGCCGATCTGGTGCCCGAGGGTGTCGTTGACCAGCTTGAAGCGGTCGAGGTCGAGCAGGACGAGCGCGACGGCGTCGGTGGGGGTGGCGTTCTCCAGCGCCTGGGCCAGGCGGGTCTCCAGCACCGACCGGTTGGCCAGCCCCGTGAGGGAGTCGCACTGCGCCAGCCGCACGAGTTCGCCGCTGGACTTCTCCCCCGCCGAGACGTCGAGCACGAGGCCCTGCACGACGCTGGAGCTCGTCGTGGCCAGCGGGACGCTCATGCCGAGGAAGGTGCGCTCGGTGCCGTCGGCCGAGGCGACCCGGAAGGGGTAGGGGGCCGAGGTCCCGGCGTGCGCGGCGGGGTCCTCCACGCCGGTGAACGGGCCGCGGTCGTCGGGGTGGACGCGCAGCCGCCAGGTCTGCAGGTCCGGGTCGGGTTCGCCGGCGCCCATGCCGAGCATCTCGCGCAGCCGGTCGTCGAGCGCGACCACGCCGGTGGCCGGGTCCCAGGACCAGGAGCCGAGGCCGGCCAGGCGCAGCGCGCCGGACAGCAGCAGCTGGGTGCTGGCCGACTCGCGCTCGAAGCGCTGGGCCTGCGCCGTGGCGACGATGGCGCGCCAGGCCGCCCCGGCCGCCGCGGCCAGCAGCTCCAGCTGGCCGGGGGCCTCGGGCCAGGTCGGGTCGGGCACTCCCCAGACGGCCAGCCGGGGGGCCCGGGGGTGGCCGGGGACCAGTTCGACGACTGCGGACGGTGACATCCGGGTGAGGTCGCTGCCGGTCAGCCGACGTCCCGGGACCAGCAGCAGGTCGCCCCGGGCGGCCAGGACCTCCAGCTCACGGTGCCGCGAGCGCGCGACGGTCTCCAGCAGCAGCACGCGCTGGTGCCCGGCCGCGTGGACCTCGGCGACCAGTTCCTCGGCGAGGGCTGCGGGGTCGGCGCACTCGGCGAACCGGCGCTGGGCGCGCAGGAGGCCGCCACCCGGGCCGTTCTGCGTCGTCACCTCGAGTTCCCGGTTCCCGGCCGGGATCGAGGCGACCCGGGGGTCGAGGTCGACCGCGAGGTCGCCGTCGAAGGCCACGGCCGCCGAGGAGGCGGTGCGGGCCTGCACCGCCTCGTCCGCCTCCGCCACCGCGGCGGCCGCCCGCTCCAGCGCCCGACGAGCCCGCCGGGTGGCTGACGCCGCTGAGGAACCACTCACTCGACCGCTCCACCCTCCGCGCCACGGGTCGTGAACCACCCGTACTTCCATCACGCAACGTGACCGACTCTAACCCCCCGTAGACGTTCTTGGTAGGGGATCGAGTGTCGACGCCGAATCGTTGCCATTGGTAATTAGCACGACTAACGACTACCGTGGTCCCGTGCCCCCCGCCGACACCGCGTCCGCCCCCGCACCCGGCACCGGCTCCGACACCGGACCCGCTGCCCGGGGGCTGACCTCGCTGGACCAGCTCGCCGTCGAACTGCGGATCTCGTTGCTGCGCACCGCCCGGCGGCTGCGTGCGCAGAAGTCCCTGGACGAACTCACCGACGGTCAGTTCTCCGTCCTGGCCCAGCTGTTCACCCAGGGCCCGCGCACCCCCGGCGAACTCGCCGAGGCCGAGCACGTGCGGCCGCCGTCGATGACCCGCACCATCGCCGGCCTCGTCGAGGCGGGACTGGTGGCCCGCACCGACCACCCCGACGACGGGCGGCAGGTGCTCATCTCGGTGACCGACGCCGGCCGCACGGTCGTGGAGGACACCCGCGCCCGCCGCGCCGCCTGGCTGAGCCGGCGGCTGGAGACGCTGTCCGAGGCCGAGCGCGCCACGCTCGCCGAGGCCGCGAGGATCCTGCGCACGGTGATCAGCGAATGACGGCGATCAGCGCGAGCCGGACCTTCCGCTCCCTGCGGCACCGCGACTACCGGCTGTGGGCCAGCGGCGCCATCGTGTCCAACACCGGCACGTGGATGCAGCGCGTCGCCCAGGACTGGCTGGTCATCCAGGTCCTGACGGACGGGTCCGGAACGGCCGGCGGCATCACCACCGGTCTGCAGTTCGGCCCGATCCTGCTGCTGGCCCCCCTGGCCGGCACCATCGCCGACCGCTTCCCGCAGCGGCGCACGCTGATGACGACCCAGGCCGCGATGGGGCTGTTGGGCCTGGTCCTGGCCGTCCTGGTGATGTCGGGCCACGCCCAGTTGTGGCACGTGTACGTCCTGGCCGTGCTGCTGGGCTGCGCCTCGGCCATCGACGGCCCGGTGCGCCAGACGTTCGTCGGCCAGCTCGTCCCACCCGAGGACCTGCCCAACGCGATCGGCCTGAACTCGGCGTCCTTCAACTCCGCCCGGCTCATCGGCCCGGCCCTGGCCGGCGTGCTGATCGCCTGGATCGGCACCGGCCCGGTGTTCCTGCTCAACGCGCTGTCGTTCATCGCGCCCATGATCACGCTGCACCTCATGCGGCCCGCCGATCCCGTGCCCCGCACCAGGCCCGCCAAGGGCGCCGGCAGCATGCGCGAGGGGATCCGCTACGTCCGGGCCCGGCCGGACCTGCTGGCGATCTTCGCGCTGGTGGCCGTCGTCGGGACGTTCGGGCTGAACTTCCAGCTGACCAGCGCCCTCATGACCAGCGTGGAGTACGGGACCGACTCGGCCGGGTACGGCCTGGCCGGCACCGTGCTGGCCGTCGGGTCGCTGGCCGGCGCCCTCGTGGCCGCCCGCCGCGAACGCCCCCGCTACCGCCTCGTGGTCGGCGCCGCCGCCGCGTTCGGCGTGCTGGCCTCCGTGGCCGCGCTGATGCCGACCTACGCGCTCTACCTGCTCGTGCTGCCGTTCATGGGACTGGCCTCCCTGACGCTCATGACGGCCGCCAACGCGACGGTGCAGATGAGCACCGAACCGGGCATGCGCGGCCGGGTCATGGCGATGTACATGTCGCTCATGCAGGGCGGAACCGTCGTCGGCGGACCGGTCGTGGGCTGGATGGGCACCGAGTTCGGCCCGTCGTGGTCGATCCTCGTCGGCTCCATCCCCTCGGTCCTGGTCGCGGTCGCCGTCGGGATCTTCCTGCTGCGGCACGCCAGGGTCCGGGTGCGCTACTCGTTCCGCAGCAGCCCGCACCTGCGTCTGGTTCCCGCCAGGAACGACGAGCGCGACACCGCGGCCGCCTAGTTCCGCCCCCACCCGGGGTCAGCACCACATGGAGACGAAGAACCTCGCCGACCTGCACGGGGCGCCGCCCGTGGACTGGAAGTTCGTGACGACCCGCCTCGAGCGCGGGGTGGACCAGGTCCCCGGAACCTCCGGACCGGGCCGGCACACGTTCTGGCTCACGACGCTCAACCCCGACGGCAGCCCGCACGTGACGGGTCTGGGGGCGCTGTGGGTCCACGACACGTTCTGGTTCGAGACCGGCGGGAGGACCCGCAAGGGCCGCAACCTGGCCCGCGATCCGCGGTGCGCCCTGAGCGTGTCCACCGACGAGTTCGACCTCGTGGCCGAGGGTCGCGCCGCCGTCGTCGAGGACCCCGGGCAGGTGGCCGACCTGGCCGCCCGGTGGGCCGCCGACGGCTGGCCGTGCAGCGTCGACGCGTCCGGGACCGCCCTGACCGCGGAGTTCAGCGCACCGTCGGCGGGCCGGCCGCCGTGGCAGGTCCACCGGATGGAGATCACCTCCGCGACCGCCCTGCAGATCCCCGAGCCCTACGGCTGCACCCGCTGGAGGTTCTGACCGTGTCCACGACCGAGCCCACGCCCCAGCCCACGACCGACCCGCGCGCCGGGTACGTGGACCTCGACGGCGTGCCCACCTGGGTGGAGCGCTCCGGCCCGCAGGACGGGACCCCCGTCGTGCTGCTGCACGGCGGGATGCTCGACTCGCGCACGTTCGCCACCAACCTGGCCCGCCTGCGCGAGCAGCACCCGGTCGTGACGGCCGACCGCCGCGGCCACGGCCGGACCCCGGACGCGCCGGGCCCCATCAGCTACGACCTGATGGCCCGGGACACCGTGACCCTGCTCGAGACGGTCTGCCGCACACCGGTCCACCTGGTCGGCTTCAGCGACGGCGCGGTCGTGGCGCTGCTGGTGGCGTTGCGCCGGCCCGACCTGGTGCACGACCTCGTCCTGGTCAGCGGGGTCTTCGCCCGCGAGGGCTGGCTCGTCGCCCCCGATCCCGACGCCCCCACCGACGTCCCGCAGGTGCTCGTCGACGCCTACGCCGAGGTCTCCCCCGACGGCCGGGACCACTTCGGCGTCGTCGCGGCCAAGCTCGCGCAGATGTCGTCCGAGGACCTGGGCGTCACCCCCGCCGACCTGTCGCGGCTGACCTGCCGCACGCTCGTCGTGTCCGCCGACGACGACATCGTGCCGCTGGAGCACACCCTGGAGCTGTACCGGTCGCTGCCGGACGGCGACCTGGCCGTGGTGCCGCACACCTCCCACGCGCTGCTCACCGAACGCCCCGACCTGCTCCTGCAGCTCGTGCGCGAGTTCCTGGCCGGCCCGCCGGCGCCCACCACCATCCCGGTCCGGCGGGCGTGACCGGAGCGGTCGCGCCGCAGAACCCTTCCCCGAGCCGGTTCACGGCGGGTAGCTGTGCATGATCACGGCAGCGTGAACCCGCCCGCGCAGCACCTCGCACCGAACCCACCGTGATCATGCACTTCGGTGATCATGCACAGCCAGACGTCCTCGCGCCGGGCCGGAGCGGCGTCGTGGTCGTCACGGGTTCGGCACCCCGGCGCGGCGAGGGAGAATGGAGCACGTGCCCACCGACCTGACCACCGCCCTCGCCGACGTCCGCGCCCTGCTGCTCGACACCGAGCACCTGGCGCGCGCGGTCGCGGCGGGGCGCCGCAAGGGGCTGGAACCGCCTGCGGCAGAACGCGTCGAGGTCCGGCCGGTGCGCCTGAAGAACGGGCCGCACCTGCAGTTCACCGCGCGGACCGGCCCGGTCGTGACGACGCGCAACGTCCCGGTCGGCGAGGCCGGCCCCGCGGTCGACGACCTACTGGCCCAGCCCTACGGCAACCTGCACGTCGACACCGCGACCGAGGTCGTCCAGGTGCGGATCACCAAGAAGGGCGACGCCCAGGTCCACCGCGCCGCGACCTCGCAGGAGGCCGGCCCGCGTCAGCACGACCGGGCCAAGCAGCGCCTGGTCGACCCCGACGACCCGCTGTTCCGCGTCCTGGGCGCCGGCGGGGACAAGCGCCGCCAGGTCGAGGCCTTCGTGCGCCAGCTCGCCCCGCTCACCCCGCCGCTGCTGGCGGGAGCGGGGGCGCAGCTGCGCGCCGTCGACCTGGGGTGCGGCAACGCCTACCTGACGTTCGCGGCGCACCGCTGGCTGGGCGAGCAGGCCCGTGCGGCCGGCAAGGACCTGGTGACCGTCGGGGTCGACGTGCGCGAGGACGTCGTCGCGACCGGTCGCGAGGCCGCCGCCGAGGCCGCCCTGCCCGGGCTGCGGTTCGCCGTCGGCTCCATCGCCGGCGCCGAGCCGTTCACCGGTGAGCAGCCGGACGTGGTCATGGCCCTGCACGCCTGCGACACCGCCACGGACGAGGCGCTGGCCCGGGCCGTGCGCTGGGGCGCGCCGCTGGTGCTGGCCGCGCCGTGCTGCCACCGCGACGTGCAGCGTCAGCTCGACGGGAACAGGACGCCGCTGGTCCGGCACGCGATCCTGCGCGAGCGGTTCGCCGACGTCCTCACCGACGCGCTGCGCGCGCTCGTGCTGCAGCTGCTGGGGTACCGGGTCGAGGTCGTGGAGTTCATCGACTCCGCGCACACGCCGCGCAACGCCATGATCCGCGCGGTGCGCGTCGGGACGCCCAACGGCTCACGTCGCGCCGAACTGCTCGCCGAGTACGAGGAGCTGACCGGGACGTGGGGCGTGGAACCAGCGCTGGCGCGGATGCTCGCCGAGGAGCTGGCTCAGGCGGCGCTGTAGGTCAGGCAGCGCGTCTCGCCCGACTCCGCCGTGCCGACGTCGATCCTCGCCGCGTGGCAGGTGAGGTCGTCGTTGTGCACGCAGTCGCCGAGCTGGCAGGCCCCGACGTGACCGTCGGTGGTCGGCTTGTGCTTGGTCGGGATGCCCAGGAACGTCGCGCAGTGGTTCGCGCCGTGGTCGCCCACGGTGATCGCCGGCGCGTGGCACGCCGTCGAGGCGTTGAAGGTGCACCCCTCGACGGAGCACTGGTGGATCGGGGTGAGGTCCAGGTTCACGGTCGCCATGCGTTCGAAAGTAACCAGGAAAGACATTCCCCGCTAGCCAGGAACGCCTTTCCTGATCTCCTTCCGGCGTATCAGGTCAGCCTTTCCTGAGTTCTTCCACGACGTGGTCGACGCAGGCCGTCAGGGCCCGCACGTCCTGCGGTTCCACCGCCGGGAACACCCCGATCCGCAACTGGTTCCGGCCCAGGCTCCGGTAGGGGAAGACGTCGAGGATCCCGTTGCGCCGCAGGACGTCCTGCACCGCGGCCGCGTCGATCGAGGGGTCGAGGTCGATGGTCGCCACGACGTGGGAGCGGGCGGCGGGTTCGGCGACGAACGGTTGCGCCCACTCCCGCGCGCCGGCCCAGTCGTAGACGATCCCCGCCGAGGTCGCCGTGCGTTCCGTGGCCCAGTCCAGGCCACCGCGGGCCAGCATCCACTCCACCTGTTCGGCGAGCATGACCAGCGTCGCGACGGCGGGGGTGTTGTACGTCTGGTCCTTGCGGGAGTTCTCGACCGCGATCTGCAGGTCCAGCGACGCCGGGGTCCAGCGGCCGGTCGCGCCGATCTCGTGCACGCGCTCCAGCGCGGCCGGCGACAGCAGCGCCAGCCACAGTCCGCCGTCGGAGGCGAACGCCTTCTGGGGGGCGAAGTAGTAGGCGTCGGTCTGCGACACGTCGACGGGCAGGCCGCCGGCGCCCGACGTCGCGTCGACCACCACGAGCGGACCGCCCTGGTCCGGGCCCGGCCCCTCCGGTCGCACCACGGGCGCCATGACGCCGGTGGAGGTCTCGTTGTGCGGCCAGGCGACGACGTCGACGCCGTCGGCGACCTCCCCCAGCCGCGGCAGCGTGCCCGGCTCGCCGCGCACGAGGACGGGTTCGGCGAGGAAGGGCGCCTGCGCGACGGCCGCGGCGAACTTGGCCGAGAACTCCCCCAGGACCAGGTGCTGCGAGCGTTCACGCACCAGGCACAGCGCCGCGACGTCCCAGAAGGCGGTGCTGCCGCCGTTGCCCAGGACGACCTCGTAGCCGGCCGGCAGCGAGAAGAGGTCGGCCAGCCCCGTGCGCACCCGCCGGACCAGCGACTTCACCGGCTCCTGGCGGTGCGAGGTCCCCAGCACCGACGTTCCCGCCGCGGCCAGGGCGGCCACCTGCTCCGGTCGGACCTTGGAGGGGCCGGACCCGAAGCGCCCGTCGACGGGCAGGAGGTCGGCGGGGATGCGCACGGTGCTGACGTCAGGGCTCACACGCCGAATCCTGCCGCACGCCGGGACCGCCCTCGTGTGGCGTCACGCCGGGCACGGGGCGAACGCCCGCGGCACGCTGGAGGTGTGAGCAACGACCCGTTCGACCTCGAACGCTTCCTCGACGCCCAGTCCTCCAGCTACGAGCAGGCCACCGCCGAACTGCGGGCGGGCCGCAAGACGTCGCACTGGATGTGGTGGACCTTCCCGCAGATCGCCGGGCTGGGACGCAGTTCCACCTCCCAGCGGTACGCGATCTCGGGACTGGACGAGGCCCGCGCCTACCTGGCGCACCCGGCGCTGGGCGACCGGTTGCGCGAGTGCGCCCGGATCCTGCTCGACCTGCCGGACAAGGACGCCGTCGCGGTCTTCGGCGACGTCGACGCCACCAAGCTGCGCAGCTCGATGACCCTGTTCGCCGCCACCGATCCCGACGAGCCGACCTTCAGCGCGGTGCTCGAGGAGTACTTCGGCGGCGAGCGGGACGCCGCGACGACCGACCGCCTCGCCGACGTCGCCCCCTGACGAGCCACCCGCCCCGCTCAACCCCCGCGATCAAGGATCCACCCGCGGCGATCCAGGACTCGCCCGGTGCCCCGGGGACCACCGGCTCCTTGATCGCCGAGATCGAATCCTTGATCGCGGAGGGGTGGGGCGCAGCCGGGAGGAACCGGCCCGGCGGGAGGACGCCTCAGACGAACTCCTCGAACCGCTTGCGCAGCGTCCGGACGGTGTCGTCGGGGTCCTCGGCCCACCAGCGGCTGGACAGGATCTCCACCTCCACCGGCCCGCGGTAGCCGGCGTCGGCGACCAGCGCGGACAGCCGGGGCAGGTCGATCAGCCCGTCGCCCATCATCCCGCGGTCCAGCAGCAGGTCCGCCGTCCCGGGCAGCCAGTCGGACACGTGGTAGCCCGCGATGCGCGCTCCCGCGCGGGCCAGCTGCGTCTCCAGGTCCGGGTCCCACCACACGTGGTAGGCGTCGACGATGACGCCGACCTCACCGTCGAGCGCGTCGGACAGGTCCAGCGCCTGGGCGAGGGTGCTGATGACCGAGCGCCGGCTGATCATCATCGGGTGCAGCGGCTCGATCGCGAGCCGGACCCCGTGGTCGCGGGCGTAGGGCAGCAGTTCGGTGATCCCGTCCTGGACCCGGGCGCGGGCGCCGGCCAGGTCGTGGTCCAGCAGCGGACCGCAGACGAGGACGAGGGAGTCGGCCCGCAGCGCGGCGGCCTCGTCGACGGCGCGCCGGTTGTCCTCGCGCACGGCGGCGGGGTCGGCCGCGGGGTCGGTGAACATGCCGCCGCGGCAGACCGAGCTCACGTGCAGTCCGGCGGAGCGGACCAGGTCGACCGCGCGGTCCAGGCCGACGGCGGCGATCTTGTCGCGCCACACCGCGATCGCCCCGACCTCGTGCCGCTCGCAGGCGGCCACGGCCTCGGGCAGGCCCAGGGAGTTCAGGGTGATCTGGTTGAGGCTCAGGCGCCCGAGGTCCATCGTCCACTCCGTCGTCATCGCTGGAATGCGCTTTCCGCACACCCTGGCACACCGTTCGGGCGGGGTCAACGTCACAGGGCGGCCCTGTGACGACACGCGACACACCGGGTTCTGGACGGCTGAGCCGAGCAGGCACCCTGGAACCGTGCTCCACCGGCTTCCCCGCACCACCCCCTTCGCCGCTCTCCTGCCCGGCCTGCTCGTCATCGCTGCGGCGACGGTCGTGGCGTTCGGGCTGGAGGGGGTCGCCCACGTCCTCACGGCGTCGACCGTGGCGGTCGCCCTGGGCGCGCTCGTGCGCAGCACGGGCCTGTTCCGGCCCTCCTGGAGACCCGCCACGGGTTTCGCCTCCCGACGCCTGCTGCGGATCGCCGTGGTGCTGCTGGGACTGCAACTGCCGCTGGCGCAGGTCCGCGAGCTGGGGGTCGGCGGGATCGCCCTCGTCGTCGGCGTCGTCGTGGTGACGTTCACCGGGACGCAGCTGCTCGGCCGGCTGCTCGGCCTGTCCCCGGCCCGGTCCCTGCTCGTCGCGACGGGGTTCTCGATCTGCGGCGCCTCGGCCATCGCGGCCGTGCGGCCGGCCACGGACGCCGACGAGGAGGACACCACGACGGCCATCGCCCTGGTGACCCTGTGCGGGTCGCTGGCGATCCTGCTCCTGCCGCTGCTGCGCACGCCGTTCGGGCTGGACGCCCAGCAGTTCGGCGCCTGGGCCGGGGCGAGCGTGCACGACGTGGGTCAGGTCGTCGCGACGGGCGACCGGGTGCCCGGGGCGCTGGCCACGGCCGTCGTCGTGAAGCTGTCGCGCGTGCTGCTGCTGGCCCCGCTGGTGGCGCTGGTCGTCCTGCGGCGGCGGCGGAACGCACCGGCGGACGGGCCCAGGCCGCCGGTGCTGCCCTTCTTCGTCGCCGCCTTCGTCGCCGCCGTGCTGGTGCGGGCCACCGGGCTCCTGCCGGAGGGCGTGCTGGACGGCGCCGCCCAGGTCCAGTCGGTCCTGCTCGTCGCCGCCCTGTTCGCCCTCGGGACCGGGATCGACGTCCCGCACCTGGTGCGCACCGGGGGGCGGTCGCTCGCCCTCGGCCTGGGCTCCTGGGTGCTGGTGGCCGGGGTCGCCCTGGCCGGCGTGCACCTGCTGCACGTCGGCTGACCGGCCCGCTCGACCCGCTCAGCCCCGGGTCAGGCGCAGGCTGAGGATCTGGAAGGGCCGCAGCCCGATCCGCACCCCGCCGTCCTCGACCGTCGTCGCGCCCTGCTCCAGCGGCCGCTCCAGCAGGTCCACCTCCGTCACCGCGGCCACCGGGAAACCCCAGCGCACGCTCGTGCGGGCCCGGCCGCCGAGGGACTCGTACAACCGCACGACCACGTCACCGGAGCCGTCCTCGGCCAGCTTCACGGCCTCGACGACGACGGCCGGGTCCTCCACCACGACCAGCGGGTCCACCGGTCCCGCACCGCGCACGTCGCGCAGCCCGAGGTTCTGCCGGTACCCCTCGCGCACCGCGTCCCCGATGCCCGCCCCGACGACGAGGGAGAACGACAGCGTGTGCCGCCCCTGGTCGGTCTCGGGGTCCGGCGACAGCGGCGCGCGCAGCAGCGACAACCGCACGGTGGTCCCGGGCCGGCCGCCGTGGGCGACCGAGCGGGTCACGTCGTGCCCGTAGGTGGCCGAGTTCGTCACCGCGACGCCGTAGCCGGGTTCGCCGACGTGCAGCCAGCGGTGGGCGCAGATCTCGAACCGCGACGCGTCCCAGCTGGTGTTCTCGTGCGTCGCGCGGAACACGTGGCCGAACTGGATCTCCGACGCGGACCGGTCGGCGTGCACGTCGAGCCCGAACGCGGCCTTGAGCATGGCCTCCCGGTCGCGCCAGTCGATCTCGACGTCGAAGCCGACGCGGGCCTCACCCCTCGGCAGCCGGATGTGCTGGGTCAGTTCGCTCGCCCCGGTGGTGCGCCGGACGACGACGTCCGCCCCGTCGCCGCTGTCGGTGTCGACGACCACCGACTCCGCCTCGGTCAGGTCGCGCACGACGTGCCGGTAGTGCGCGTCGACGTCCCAGGCGTCCCACTTGTTCGGGGTGTCCCGGTGCAGCTGCAGCAGACCGGCGCTCGTCCCCGGCAGCAGGACCTCCCGGTCGTGCGCCAGGTCCAGGATCGAGACCAGGTTCCCGGCGGCGTCGACGCGCAGCCGCAACAGCCCGTTGTCCAGCACGGTGTCCGTGCCCTCGCGCGTCACGGTGACGGCCTCGTGCGAGAACTCGGGCGCGCCCACCCCCATCGCGGGGATCCCGGCGCGGGCGTGGGGGCTGGAGTTGACCTGCAGGTCGACCGGTCCCGCACCCACGACGGCCGCCAGGGACGTCGCGATGACCTCCTCGAGCTCGTCCCGCACCCGCTCGTAGGTCGCGGCGGCCTCGCGGTGCACCCAGGCGATCGACGACCCGGGCAGGATGTCGTGGAACTGGTGCAGCAGCACGGTGCGCCACAGCTCCTTCAGCTTCGCGGCCGGGTACGGCGTTCCCGTCCGGACGGCCGCCGTGGTCGCCCACAGCTCGGCCTCGCGCAGCAGGTGCTCGCTGCGCCGGTTGCCCTGCTTGGTCTGCGCCTGGGAGGTGTACGTCCCACGGTGCAGTTCGAGGTACAGCTCACCGGACCAGACCGGCCGGTCGGGGTAGTCCTGCTCGGCCGTGGTGAAGAACTGCCGCGGCGAGTGCAGCGACACCCGGGGCGAGCCGTCGAGGTCGCCGAGCCGGTCGGCCCGCGCGAGCATCTCCCGGGTGGGGCCGCCGCCGCCGTCGCCCCACCCGAACGGCACGAGCGACCAGCCGGCCCGGCCCTTCTCGGAGAAGTTGCGGGCGGCGTGCGCGAGCTCCCTGGCCGACAGGTCGGAGTTGTACGTGTCGACGGGCGGGAAGTGCGTGAAGATCCGCGTCCCGTCGATCCCCTCCCAGTCGAACGTGTGGTGCGGGAACCGGTTGTCGGCGTTCCAGGAGATCTTCTGGGTCAGGAACCAGCGGACCCCGGCGAGCTTCATGATCTGCGGCAGGGCGGCCGAGTACCCGAAGGAGTCCGGCAGCCACGCCTCCTGCGTGTCGACGCCGTACTCGCGGGCGAAGAACTGCTTGCCCTCCAGGAACTGCCGGACCATCGCCTCGGACCCGACCATGTTGGTGTCCGATTCGACCCACATGCTGCCGACGGGGACGAAACGGCCCTCGGCGATGCGCTCCTTCACCTTCTCGTGCACCTCGGGCCGGTGCTCGGCGATCCACGCGAACTGCTGCGCCGAGCTCATGGCGTAGACGAAGGAGGGGTGCACGTCCATGAGCTGGGTGACGTTCGCCGTCGTGCGCGCCACCTTGCGGACGGTCTCGCGCAACGGCCACAACCACGCCGAGTCGATGTGCGCGTGACCCACGGCGCTCACCCGGTGGGCCGAGGCCCGCGCCCCGCCCGAGAACAGCGGGGCGAGGACGGCGCGGGTGCGGCCGGCCGACCCGGCCACGTCGTGCGGGTCGAGGGCGTCGAGGGCGGTGTCGATGCCGCGCAGCAGCTCCCAGCGCCGGGCGTCCTCCAGCGGCAGTTCCAGCATCAGCCCGCCGAGGACCTCCAGGTCGCTCAGCAGGCCGGCGACCTCGGTGTCGCGCACGCAGACGTCGGCGCGGGCCAGGACGTACAGCGGATCCCGCGGTGCGGTCAGCACGTCGCCCAGCGGGGTGGGCTCGAAGACCAGTCCGCCCCCACCGAGGACGTCGGGGTTGGAGGCGGCCTCGACGAAGAACTCGAACTCCGTGGTGCCCTCGGGGACGGGGATCCAGGTGGACAGCGGGTTGATCGACTTCACCGGCTCACCGTCCGGGGTGTACACGAGCCCCTCGGCCTGGAACCCGACGCTGCGGGCGTCGGTGCCCAGGTCGAAGACGACCTCGACCTCCTGCCCGGCCCACTGCGCCGGCACCTGCCCGCGCAACCGGAACCAGGTGGTCCCCCACGGCGGCCCCCAGGGGGTTCCGACGGCGAACTCCTCGTACGGGGCGGTCAGGCCGTCGGCGACGGGGACCGGTTCGCCCGGCGCGTGCCAGGCGGCGACCTCCAGCGGCACCGGCGAGGAGTGCACCGCGGGCGCGATGCGCTGGGCCACCACCCGTCCCAGCCTGGCTTCGACGGCCTGGCGCTGATCGTGCACGACGTCCTCCTCGACGCTTGGGGGTCTCAGTTCCCGAACTCGGCCAGTTCCACGGGCACGGTGGTGCGGCGCGGGGCGACGGTGGAGCCGGCGAGCCGCTCGAACAGCAGGGTGGCGGCCTGCCGGCCGACGTCGACGGGGTCGTAGGTGACCAGGGCGACGCGGTCGACGAGGACCTCGGCGAGCTCCACGGTGTCGAACCCGGCGAGGACGACGTCCGCGCGCGCCCGGTGCACCGCGAGCAGCGCACCGACCGTCATGCGGTTGTTGTCGCAGAACAGGGCCGTCGGCGGCTCGTCCAGCGCGAGCAGCTCCTCGGTGGCGGTGCGCGCCTCCTCGCTGGTGTGCTGCCCGAAGCGCAGCAGCTCGCGGTGCTCGGGCACCCCGGCGGCCTTGAGCGCGGCGCGGAACCCGGAGAAGCGCCGGGCGCCGGTCCCCGACCCCCTGTCGCCCCCGACGTAGCCGATGCGCCGGTGCCCGCGGTCGAGCAGCCACCGGGTGAGCCGGCGGCTGCCGCCGGCGTTGTCCAGCAGCACCACGTCACCGCGGACCCCGCGCGGCAGGCGGTCGACGAAGACGATCGGCGTGCGCTCGGCCAGCGCGGCGTAGCGTCCGTCGGCGTCGTCGACGCCGGGGACCATGAGGACCCCGTCGACGCGGCGGCTGAGCAGCTCGGAGACGATCTCCTTCTCGCGGGTCTGGTCGCGGTCCCCCTGCTCGTCCCGGCCGGTGCTCAGCAGCAGCACGACGTATCCCGCGGCCGCGGCGACGAGCTCGACGCCGTGCGCGAGCTCGGCCGAGAACGGGTTGGTCAGGTCCTCCACCACCAGCGCGATCGTCGCGGTCCGCTGACCGGGTCGCAGGGTCCGCGCGCTCTCGTTGCGCAGGAACCCCAGGGCGGCGACCGACGCCTCGACCTTCTCGCGCGTCGCGGGGTCGACGTACTTCTCGGCGTTGACGACGCGCGAGACGGTGGAGATGCTGACTCCTGCGTGTTCGGCCACGTCACGCATCGTGGGCGGTCGACCCGTCGCCACTGCGACCTCCCTCTCAGCCTGTGAACGTTCCCAGGGCAGGGTAGACGACGGCGGAGTCCGCGTCACGGCTTCCGGCTCCCCCAGCCGGGCACCTCCTCGATCCTGCGGAGCAGCTCACCGACGTCCACCGGTCCCGAGGTGTCGACCCGCACGACCCCACCCAGGGCCAGGGGCTCCGCCTGGACCGCCCACGTGGGCCAGTCCGTCACCAGGCGCCGGTCGTCCTGGTGGACGGCTGCCCGGGTGCGGTGCGCGTACCGGCGTCGCGCCTCCTCCACCGGCACCTCGCACCACAGTTCCACCGACCGCTGGGCACCACTGGTGGTCAGCCCCGCCCGGGCGAACTCCAGGTCCCGCGGCCGGAACCACCAGGAGTCCACGACGACGACACCGTCGCACTCGCGCGCCAGAGCCCAGACGGTGTCCATCGCCAGGGCTCCCGACCGGGCGGAACCCACCGCGGGGGCCAGCGCCGCCAGCAGCTCCTTGACGTCGTCCTTGGACAGGCACGGCCACGACGTCCTGCCCGCCAGTTCCCGGGCGAGCGTCGTCTTCCCCGCGCCGGGCACCCCGTTGACCAGGACGACCGCCTCAGCCACGTCGCCACCGCACCGCACGGCCGATCCGGTCGGCCCGGTCGATCAGCCGCAGCGCGCGGTCGATTCCGGGAGGTGGGTCGGCGACGAACGTGTCCCGCCGGCGCAGGGCGGCGAAGTCGATCTGCGGGCCGTTGCCGAACTCCACCCCGGCCGCGGCCATGACCGAGGCGAACTCCTGCGCGACCAGGCCGTACCCGCAGCTCGTCGGGTGGATCCCGTCCAGGCCGATGAGGCCGCCGGACAGCAACCGGCCCTCGTCGTCGGTGCGGGGGAACCGCGTGTCCAGACCCTGCAGCGCCGGCGGCAGCGGGTACGGCGGGAACTCCGGCGGCCGGGCACCGAGCTCGTCGTTGCGTCGCACCGCTATCCGGTCCAGCAGCGCCGCGCAGTCGACGACCCGCCAGTCCCGGCCGTCCCGGCGGGCCTGCTCCACGGCGTCCAGGACCGCCCGGTTGTAGCCGTCGATCGCGAGGTCGACCGCCCACACGTCGTGTCCCGTGAGGTGCTCGTCACGGGTGGGGTCGAACGTCGCCTCGGTGCGCCACGGACGGGCGTACCAGCGGAAGTAGCGCGGGCACTCCGCCAGCGGGCCGCCGAGCCCGTTGACGACGGGCGGGATGGTGACGTGCGGGACCGTGGCCCACAGCACCCGGTCGGCCTCGACCGCGCGCACCGCCTGCACGACCTCGGCCAGCTCGGCGCGGAAGTGCGGCACCGTCCAGACCGTGTACTCGTCCTTGGCGCCGACCTCGCGGAACCGCTCGCCGCTGGGGAGGACCTCCAGCGTCACGACGCTGCGCAGGGCGTTGTTCGAGCCGATCCACACGCACAACGTCCCGACGCCGTCGCGGCCGAGTTCCCGTGCGGCCCGCAGCGTCGTGACGGCCGACCCGTCGCGGGCCCGCCACCCGTCGAGGACGTCCACGGCCGACCGCGCGTTCGCGGCGTCGACCAGCAGCCGGTCCCGCAGCCGGCGCGGCTGCGGCCGGGAGATCCTCGCGCGTTCGGTGTCGGCCGTCCGGGCGAGGTGGTCGCGCAGGTCCCAGCCCCAGACGGCGAGGTCCTCCATCCGCGGGCCGCCCGGCGGTCCGGGATCGACCTCGTAGGCGCGCTGCACCTGCAGCAGGTAGCGCAGCCCGGCGACCAGACCCGGCAGGAGCGGACGCTCCAGCACCCGGCGCGCCAGGAACTCCAGGTTCAGCGGGTACCCGCCGGGCCCGCGGTCGACCGGGCGCGCGAAGGGGGTGCCGAGCAGGTCGGCCAGCAGTGCCGGCCAGCTCAGCGACGTGTCGTGCACGGCGTAGTGCTGGAAACCCTGGGTCAGCGAGTCCCCCACCGCGACCAGGGGGTGCGCCCGGTCACCACCGCCGGGCGCCGGAACGTCGATG
Organism: Kineococcus deserti; assembly: GCF_050871945.1. Classification (NCBI taxonomy): domain Bacteria; kingdom Bacillati; phylum Actinomycetota; class Actinomycetes; order Kineosporiales; family Kineosporiaceae; genus Kineococcus; species Kineococcus deserti. The sequence goes on from NZ_JBJLSI010000002.1 coordinate 109,812, forward strand.
CCGAGCGTCGGGTCGACGACGGGCGCCCGCACCGCCGTGGTCCACGCCACCCCCAGGGCAGGCGCTGTCGACTCGGGCGGCACGGGGCGCAGTCTGCCACCCGCCGGGATCCACGCCCACGCCCACGTCCACGCCCAGGTCCTAGAGTGCTGCTGTGGAGGATCCGGCGGGCCGTCGCGTCGACTACGGCGACAGGCACTTCGACGAACAGGACCTGGCGTCCACCCCCCTGGCCCAGTTCCAGGCCTGGTACTCCGACGCCGTGGCCGCGGGCGTGCCGGAACCGAACGCCATGACCGTGGCCACCGTCGACGAGGACGGGGTGTCGGCGCGCACCGTGCTGCTCAAGGCCGTCGATCCCCGCGGTTTCGTCTTCTACACCAACCTGCGCTCGCGCAAGGCCCGCGGGATCGCGCACGACCCCCGGGTGTCGCTGCTGTTCACCTGGCACGGCACCCACCGGCAGGTCGCCGTCCGCGGGCGCGCCGAGGAGGTTCCGCGGGCCGAGACCGAGGCCTACTTCGCGTCGCGGCCGTACGGTTCGCGCATCGGCGCCTGGGTCAGCGAGCAGTCGCGCCCGGTCGACTCGGCGGCCACCCTGGCCCGGCGCGAGGCCGAACTGCGCGAACGCTGGCCCGAGGAGGTTCCCACCCCCGACCACTGGGGCGGTCTCCTCGTCCGCGCCACCGAGGTCGAGTTCTGGCAGGGCCGCACCTCGCGGTTGCACGACCGCCTCGTCTTCGTGGGCACCGGCCGCGGGACCGACCTCGACGACCCCGGCGACTGGCGGGTCGAACGCCGGCAACCCTGAGACGTCGGAGGTCTCCGGAGTACCGTCGGGACATGGAGAGGACGTTGCACACCCGACTGCACGCCGACGCCGTCGAGGCCTACGACCGTTTGCACGCCGAGGTTCCCGCCGACCTGCTGCAGGCCCTCGCGGACGCCGGCGTCCGCGACTGGCGCATCTGGCGCGACGGTCGTGACGTGTTCCACTGGCTCGACGTCCAGGACTACCGGGCCATGCGCGAGCACCTGCACGACCACCCGGCGAACATCGCCTGGCAGGCGCGGGTGACGCCGTTGCAGTCCACCCCCGACGACTACTCCGGCGACGACGACGGGTTGCCGTTCGTCTGGAGCTTCGCCGAGCAACTGCGCACGGAGGGCTGAGGACGGTGGCCGTCACCGACGAGGCCATCGAGCGGATCAAGCAGATGATCCTCGGCGGTGAACTGCGCCCCGGCGACCGGCTCCCCCGCGAGGCCGAGTTGTCGGCGACCCTCGGCCTGTCCCGCAACTCCCTGCGGGAAGCCGTCCGCGCCCTGTCGCTCATCAACGTCCTCGACGTCCGGCAGGGCGACGGCACGTACGTGTCGAGCCTGGAACCCGGCCTCATGCTCGACGCCATGACGTTCGTGGTCGACGTCCAGCGCGACGACTCGTTGCTGGAGTTCCTCGAGGTGCGCCGCCTGCTGGAACCCTCGGCGACGTCGATGGCCACGACACGCATGAGCGATGCGGACATCGCGGGGCTGGCCGCCCTCCTCGACGACCTGGGCCCGGACCCCAGCGTGGAGGACATGGTCGCCAACGACCAGGAGTTCCACCGCCGCATCGCGATCGGGTCGGGGAACTCGGTGCTGGCCTCGCTCATCGAGAGCTTCTCCGGTCCGCTGCACCGCGCGCGGGTGTGGCGGGGGCTGACCCAGGAGTTCGCGACGACGCGGACGCTGGACGAGCACCGCGCCATCCAGCAGGCCATGGCCGCCCGCCAGCACGACGTGGCCCGCGCCTGGGCGCAGGTCCACGTCGCGGGCGTGGAGCAGTGGCTGCGGTCGGTCAGTGCAGCCCGTCGGGCCGACGGGGAACCTCCCGCTCCCGCAGGGTGACCCGGACGACGACACCCGGGACACCACGCAGCCCGGACGGCAGGTCGACCTCCACCGCCTCCACCGTCCGGCGGGACACCACCTGCTCGGGGGACGCCGGCAGCTGCAGGTTCTCGAACTCCCCGAGCAGCCCCGACGCCGCACCCCAGGACCGGATCCGCAGGACGTCGGGTGCCGGGCCGAGGACCGTGGCGTACAGGTGGGTGCCGCCCGGGTCGTCCCGGACGGTGAACCGCACGTCGGCGCCGGTGTACTCGCGCGCGTCGGCGTCGACGAAGGACCCCGCCGCCAGTTGCGTCGGGCCCTCACCCGGGATCGTCCAGGGCCGGGTGCCGTAGACCGCCTCGCCGTGGCGGGCGAGCCAGTCCCCCAGGCCCTCCAGCAGCGCCACCTCCTCGGCGGCGAGGGTGCCGTCGGCCTTCGGCCCGACGTTCAGCAGGAGCACGCCGTTCTTCGCGACGACGTCGAGCAGCTCGCCGACGAGTTCGGGCACGCTCTTGTACCGCTGGTCCGGCACCCAGCTCCACGACGTGCGGCCCACCGAGGTGTCGTTCTGCCAGACCCGCGGGTGGATCCCGTGCAGCGCACCGCGCTCGACGTCGTAGACGGCGCTGCCCTCGGCGAACGCCTGCCACTTGTAGTTGATGACCACCTCCCGGCCCCACCGGGCCGCGGAGTTGTAGTAGTACGCGGCGAACAGCTTCAGGTACGGCTCGAAGGCGGGGCGCTCGATCCACCAGTCGAACCAGACGACCTGCGGGCGGTACCGGTCCACCAGCTCGACCGTCCGCAGCAGCCAGTCCTCGAGGAACTGCTCGTTCGGGGCGGTCTCCTCCCGCATCGCCGGGCCGTAGAAGTCGGCGTACGCCGGGTCGCGCACGTCGGAGTCGAACTCCGTCCCGCCGTTCATGAACCACCAGTGCTCGGCCCGGTGCGAGGACACCCCGAGCACCATCCCGGACGAGCGGACGGCCGCGCCGAGGTCGCCGACGACGTCCCGCTCCGGCCCGCGGGCCAGCGCGTTCCACGACGAGCGGGCGGTGTCGTACATCGCGAACCCGTCGTGGTGCTCGGCGACCGGGACGACGAACTGCGCCCCGGCCCGCCGGAACGTCGCGGCCCACGCGGTCGGGTCGAACTGCGGCGCCTCGAACCGGTCGACGAAGTCCTTGTAGCCGAACTCCGTGTGCGGCCCGTACGTCGACCGGTGGTGCTCGAACTCCGGTGTCCCTTGCAGGTACATGTTCCGCGCGTACCACTCGTTGCCGAACGCCGGCACCGAGTAGACGCCCCAGTGCACGAAGATCCCGAACTTGGCGTCGGCGTACCAGCGGGGCGCGGTGTAGCGCTGCAGCGACTCCCACGTGGGCTGGTACGGCCCCGCCGTCGCGACCTCCCGGACGCGGGCCAGCTCCGCGTCGTCCGCACCCACGCTCACGCGCGCAGGTCCAGGTCGACGACGACCGGGCCGGGCACCTTGGGGGCGGGGACGTCGACGACGACGCGACCGCCCTCCTCGCGCGCCTCGACGGGGGTTCCGTCGGGCAGCCGCGCCGACGAGGTGTCGACGGCCGGCAGGTCGAGGGTGACCGGACCACTGGCCTCGACCGCGACGTGGGCGATGGAGCCGGTGCGGGTGGAGCGGACCCACGGGTCGTCCGAGGCAGTCGCCCCCTCCAGCGGGGTCGTACCGTGCACGGCCGAGGAGTTCAGCTCCATCCAGTCCCCGATCCCCTCCAGGCAGCGGCGCTGCAGGTCCGGGATGCGGCCGGCCTCGTCGGGGCCGACGTTGAGCAGGAGGTTGCCGCCGCGCGAGACGACGTCCAGCAGGTGCCGCACGGCACCGGGACCGTCGAGGTGGTGGGAGGCGTCCTCGACCTGGTTGTAGCCGAACGAGAACCCGATGCCGCGGCAGTTCTCCCACGCACCTCCGGTCTCGTGCTCCCTGCCCGCCTGGTACTCGCTGGTGCGGAAGTCCCAGTGCGTCGCCCCGAACCGGTCGTTGACGACCCCGTCGGGGACAGCGGCGTAGTACTGCTCGAGCAACCGCGCGAAGCTCCTCGGCCCGTCGGGCTTGCCGGCGTCCGGCCACTCGATGTCGCCCCACAGCACGTCGGGCCGGTACCGCTCGATGAGGTCGGCGACGTGGGCGGAGGCGTACTCGTTGTACGCCGCGTCGACGGGGCGTTCCTCGCCGAGCTCGTCGCCGAGGTGGGGCGGCAGCTCGCTGAAGTTCCAGTCCAGCCCGCCGGAGTAGTACGTGCCGAACTTCATGCCGGCCGCGCGGGCGGCCTCGGCGAAGGCCGCGACGAGGTCGCGCTTCGGGCCGCGGTGCACGGTGTTGCGGGTCCCGGTTCCCGGCGCGTCCCAGAGGGCGATGCCGTCGTGGTGCTTGGTGGTCGGCACGAGGTAACCCGCGCCGGCGCGCCGGAACAGCGCGACGAGGGCCGCCGGGTCGAACGCCGAGGCGGTCCACCGGTCGAGGAAGTCGTCGTACGGCGCACCGCCGTGCACCTCCCGGTGGTGCTCCTGGGCCGGGCTGCCGTCGATGCGGATGGTGTTGGCGTACCACTCGGCGTACGGGTTGTGCTTCATCCACTCGTGCCGCTCGATGGTGCCGAGCTCGCCGACGGGTTCGGCCCAGGCGGGGACGGAGTAGGCACCCCAGTGCACGAAGATGCCGAACTTGACGTCGCGGTACCACTGCGGAACCTCACGCTCGAACCTGCGGTACAGCTCCGGTCGCTGCCGGGCGTCGGTGGTCACGGGTGTGTCCTCTCGTCAGAGCCGGTAGGTGCGCACGGCGTTCCCGGACAGGACGGCGGTGCGTTCGTCGTCGGTCAGGTCGTCGAGGAACGCCCGGGTGCGCTCCACGACGGTCGGGTGGTCCAGGGCCAGGGTGCTGACGGGCCAGTCGGTCCCGAAGAGCAACCGGCCGGGCCCGAACACCGCGAGGAGGTGCTCGACGGCGGTGGGCAGCAGTTCACCGTGCCCCAGGGTGAACAGTCCGGAGAGCTTGCAGACGACGTTCGGCCGGGCGGCCAGTTCCGCGACACCCTCCCGCCACCACCCGAAGTCGTCCCTGCCGAGCGGGGGCTTGGCACCGTGGTCGAGGACGAAGGACCTCTCCGGCACCGCGTCGACGAGGGCCACCGCCGCCGGCAGCTGATCGGTGCGGACGAGCAGGTCGACGACCAGCCCGCCCGCCGACCTGACCCCGGCGACGACCTCGGCGCGTGTGAGCCAGTCCGGGTCCGGCTCGTCCTCGACCTGGTGCCGGATCCCGCGCAGCAGCTCGGCGTGACGCAGACCCGCCACCTGCCCGGGAACGTCGCGGGTGTGGTCGACCCAGCCCACGACGCCCGCGATCAGCCCCGCCGACGCGGCCGCGGTGTCCAGGAACTCCTGGGTCTCGCCGAGGTCGGAGACGGTCTGGACGAGCACCGTCCGGTCGATGCCGGCCGGTGAGGTGACGGTGCGCAGGTCCTCCAGACCGAACGGCCTGCGCAGCGCGTCCCCCATCCACGGGTACTCCCGCCGCGCGGGGTCCCACAGGTGGTGGTGGGCGTCGACGATCACGCGGGGACCTCCGGCGGGAGCACCATCCCGCGCGGCAGCAACCCCTGTCGCCGCAACGCCTCCCACGCCTCGTCCGGCACCGGCGTCGCGAACAGTTCCGCGTTGCGCCGGACCTCGGCCGGGGAGCGCATGCCCAGGACGAGCGAGGCGACGGCGGGGTGCGCGGCGGCGGCCCGGACGGCCAGCACCGGCAGGGTCGTGCCGTGCTCGCGGGCCACGACGGCGATCCGCCGGGCCCGGTCCAGCAGTTCCGCCGGCGCCGGGGCGTAGGCGTAGGTGGCGTCCGCGGGTGGTTCCTCGTGGGCCAGCATCCCGGAGGCGAACACCCCGCCGAGCACGACGGCGGTTCCCGTCCGCCGTGCCGCGGGGAGGAGGTCGTCGGCGGCGCAGGCGTCGAGCAGGTGGTACCGGCCGGCGATCAGCACGACGTCGAGGTCGAACTCCTCGACGAACCGGGTCGGCAGCGCGGTCTGGTTCATCCCGACGCCGACGGCACGCACCACGCCCTCCTCGCGCAACCGCAGGAGTTCCGGCAGGGCACCTGCCCGCGCCTGGTCGGCGTGGTCGTCGGGGTCGTGGACGAGGGCGACGTCGACGCGGTCCAGACCCAGCCGCTCCAGGCTGTCCTCGAGGGATCGCCGCACCCCGGCGGCGGAGAAGTCCCAGACGCGTTCGCGGGTCGCGGGGACGTCGAAACCCCCGGTGTCGTCGCGCCCGGCCCCGGAGACGGGTCGCAGCAACCGCCCCACCTTGGTCTGCAGCACGAACTGGTCCCGCGGCCGGTCGCGCAGCGCGGCCCCGACCCGTTCCTCGCTCAAGCCCAGGCCGTAGTGCGGGGCCGTGTCGACGTAGCGGATCCCGGCGTCCCAGCAGGCGTCGACCGTCGCGCGGGCGGTGGCGTCGTCGACGGCCGTGTAGAGGTTCCCCAGGGCGGCCGCGCCCAGGCCCCACGGTGGCAGTTCGAGCATCTCAGTCCTTCCGAGCCGGGACGCGCAGCGAGTGCATGCCCCCGTCGACGGCGAGGGCGACCCCGGTCGTCCCCGAGGAGCGCGGATCGGCCAGGTGCACGATCGCGTGGGCGACCTCCTCGGCCGTGACCAGCCGGCCGGAGGGTTGACGCGCCTGCAGCGCAGCCCGTTCGGCCGCGGGGTCAGCGCTGGCGTCGAGCAGCCGCTGGACCCAGGGGGTGTCCGCGGTGCCGGGGTTCATGCAGTTCACCCGGATCCCGTCGGCGAGGTGGTCGGCGGCCATCGCCAGGGTCAGGGCCTGCACGGCCCCCTTCGTCGCCGAGTACAGCGCCCGCTGCGGGATCCCGGTCCAGCCGGCGATGGAGCACGTGTTGACGATCGCCGCCTGGTCGGACTCCCGCAGGTGCGGCAGCGCGGCCCGCGTCGTGCGGACGATGCCGAGCACGTTGACGTCGAACACGCGGTGCCACTCGTCGTCGTCGTTGTCCGCCACGGTCCCCGTCGCGCCGATGCCCGCGTTGTTCACCAGGACGTCGAGCCCGCCGAGGTGGTCGACGGCCCCGGCGACGGCGCCGCGCACGGAGGCGTCGTCGGACAGGTCCGCCTCCACGCGGTGCACCTCGTCGGCCGCCCCGTCGAGGCTGTCGCGGTCCAGGACCACCACCGCCGCACCCTCCTGCGCGAACCGCGCGGCGGTGGCGGCCCCGATGCCCGAGGCGCCACCGGTCACCAGGACCCGCAACCCCTTCACGCGGCTCCCATCCGCTGCCGCATCCGGCCCAGCCCGTCGATCTCGCACTCCACGACCTGCCCGGCACGCAGGTACGGCTTGGGGTCGGGCTGCCCCAGCGCCACCCCGGCGGGCGTTCCGGTGTTGATGACGTCGCCGGCCTCGAGAACCATGAACCGGCTGAGGTAGTGCACGAGCTCACCGACGCCGAAGACCATGTCCTCGGTGGTGCCGTCCTGCCGCAGCTCCCCGTCCACCCAGCAGCGCAACCCCAGCGCGCTCGGGTCACCGACCTCGTCGGCCGTGACGAACCACGGGCCGAGCGGGTTGAACGTCTCGCAGTTCTTGCCCTTGTCCCACGTCCCACCGCGCTCGAGCTGGAACTCGCGTTCGGACACGTCGTGCGAGACGACGTACCCGGCGACGGCGGCCAGGCCCTCCTGCGCCGACCCCAGGTACCGGGCCCGCCGGCCCAGGACGACGCCGAGCTCGACCTCGTAGTCGGTCCTGGTGCTGCCGCGCGGGACGAGGACGTCGTCGTAGGGGCCCACGACGGTCGAGGGCATCTTGAGGAAGAGGACCGGCTCGGTGGGCACGGCGGCGCCGGTCTCGGCGGCGTGGTCGCGGTAGTTCAGCCCGATGCACACGACGGCCCCGGGGCGGGGGACCGGGCTGCCCACCCGCTCCTCCCCCACCTCCACGACGGGCGCCCCCTCGAGCGCGGCCCGGGCCCGGTCCAGGTCCTCGAAGGTCCACGCGGTCGTGGGGTCGAGCACGCCGGACAGGTCGACGTGACGGTTCCCGTCCACGAGGGCGACGACCCGCTCGGACCCGGCCGGTCCGATGCGCATGAGCTTCACTGCTCCTCCTCACGTGTGGTGACGTCCGTGCCACCGCGGCTGCGCCTGGGACGGCACGAAGCACCGCGCAGACCTCGGACGTCTCGACCCTGACTGTGGTCGGACGTCCGGGTCAAGTCCCCGCAGGCGCCGGGACATCCGATGTCTGCGTCGAGCCGGCCCGGCAGGGAGGACGGGAGGCGCGAAGACCTCACACGCGCAGCCGCAGCGACCGCGCCACGTCGTACAGCAGCGACGCGGCCTTCCACCCCCACCGCTCCCCCGCGCGGTAGTCGGCGGCCGGCACCAGCCGCGCGGCCAGGTCCGGACGCTGCCGCGCCAGGTACCGCCGGGCCCGCAGCGCGTGCAGCGGGCTGGAGGCGATGGCGATGCGCTGCGCGCCGTCGAGGTCGGCGAGGCTGAGGGCGACGTTCTCCCACGTCGAGCGGGCCGACTCCTCGCGGCGGATGCGCTGCGCTGCCACGCCGAGGGCGTCGTGCGCGTACGCCGCCATCACGGCCGCCTCGCTCGGCCCGCGCCCCCGGGCGTACCCGGAGAAGACCAGGACCGCGGTCGACGACGTGCGGGCGGCGATCTCCGTGCGCCAGCGTTGCACCGGGTGCAGCGACCCGTTGCGCCGCGAGGGGTTCCCCAGGACGAGGACCACGTCCGGCTCCCCGCGCCGGGAGCCGGGGAACCCTGCGGAGGCGGCCACGCGGTGGACGAGCTCCACGCCCACGACCACGACGACGCCCAGCGCCCCGGCCGCCGGGATCAGCGTTCGCGCGCGTAGGACAGGACCACCGCCCCGCTGTCGAAGGTGCGCGAGTCGGTCAGCCGGAACGCCCGCGGCGAGAACTCCCCGCCGAGGACGCCGATCCCCGCGCCGGCCAGGACGGGGTAGACCTTGACGACGAGTTCGTCGATCTCGTCGACCAGCGAGCGCGCGAGCCCGCCGCCACCGGCCAGCCAGACGTCCGCCCCCTGCTCACCCTTGAGGTCGCGGACCGTGGCCAGCGCGTCCGTCGTGTGCTCCACGGCCGGGTCGTCGGGGCTCCTCGTGCGGGAGGCCACGACCTGGCGCAGGTGGGCGTACGGGCTGCCGATGCCCAGCTCCAGCGCGGGTCGGTAGGTGTCCCACCCCATCACGACCGTGTCGAACCGCCGGTTGGGCCGGTCGTCGACCCCCAGGGCCCGGCGGAGGTGGGTGGGCAGCACCTCGGGGTACTGCTCGACCATGGAGGCGACGTGGTCGTCGCTGACCGGGTAGAAGTCGATCTCCCCGCCGGGGCCGGCGATGAAGCCGTCGAGGCTGACGCCGACGTAGTAGGTGAGCTTGCGCACGTGATCACCCTGTCCCGCGCGGCGGGGCGGGGCAAGCACGTTGCGGCCGGAGGCCCACCGCTGCGAGGGTCGAGGCCGTGGCCCGTCCCCCGCTGCGCGCCCTGCTCGTGGGCCCGGGCGCCTCGCGCGCGGAGGAGCTGCTGACGGCCGGTGCGGCGGCCGCCGGCGCGGTCGTCGCGGTCGTCCTGTCCCGCGGGCAGCACGGGTGGACGTGGTGGCTGGTGGCGCTGACGGCCCTGCTCGGCCTGGACCTGTTCGGTGGTGTGGTGGCCAACGCCACCGGGGCCGCCCGGCGCTGGTGGCACCGGCCGGGCACCCGGGACCGCGACCGCGTGCTGTTCGCGCTGGGACACGTGCACCCCTACGTGCTGGCGGCCGTGACCGACCTGCCGTGGGTGACCGCGGCCGCGCTGCACGCCTGCGCGGTCGGGGGTGCGCTGCTCGTCGCCGCGTGCGGCGCCGACCTGCGACGGCCCCTGGCGTACGGTTGCACCGCGCTCGCCCTGGCGGTGCTGCTCGGGGCCGGCGGCGTGCCGGCCGGTCTGGCGTGGTTCGCCGTCGCCTACCTGGTGAAGCTGCTCATGGCGCACCTGCTGCCCGACGGGCGGGAGCGGTAGCGCTACCGCCCGACACGACGAGCCGCCACCGAGCCGCCCCCTTCCCTCGTTCCGCCGCGCACGCGTGCCAAGCTGAGGAGGCCAGCTGAGCAGCGACGACACCACCAGGACAGGCCGGACGATGAACCTCGAGCAGTCGGACAAACTCGCCAACGTCCTCTACGACGTGCGAGGACCCGCGTTGCGGCGGGCCCAGCAGCTCGAGGACGCCGGCCACCGCATCCTCAAGCTCAACATCGGCAACCCCGCCCCGTTCGGCTTCGAGGCCCCCGACGAGCTCCTGCAGGACATGATCGCCAACCTGCCGGTGGCGCAGGGCTACAGCGACAGCAAGGGCATCCCCTCGGCCCGGCGGGCCGTCGTGCAGTCCAGCCAGCTCAAGGGGGTTCCCGACGTCGACGTCGCGGACGTCTACATGGGCAACGGCGTCAGCGAACTCATCGTCATGGCCATGCAGGCCCTGCTGAACGACGGCGACGAGGTGCTCGTCCCGGCGCCGGACTACCCGTTGTGGACCGCGGCCGTGAGCCTGGCCGGTGGCCGCGCCGTGCACTACCTGTGCGAGGAGTCGGCCGGCTGGGAACCGGACCTGGAGCACCTGCGCGCGCAGGTCTCGCCGCGCACCAAGGCGATGGTCGTCATCAACCCGAACAACCCCACCGGCGCGGTGTACGGCCGTGAGGTCCTCGAGGGGATGCTCGAGATCGCCCGCGAGCACGGCCTGCTCGTCCTGTCCGACGAGATCTACGACAAGATCCTGTACGACGACGCCGTCCACGTCTCGACGGCGTCGCTGGCCCCGGACCTGCTGTGCATCACCTTCAACGGGTTGTCCAAGGCCTACCGCGTGGCGGGTTTCCGGTCGGGGTGGATGTACCTGTCGGGCCCCAAGGCGCACGCGACGGGTTTCGTCGAGGGTCTGGACCTGCTGGCCAACATGCGGTTGTGCGCCAACGTCCCGGCTCAGCACGTCGTCCAGGCCGCGCTGTCCGGTCACCAGTCGATCAACGACCTGGTGCTGCCCGGCGGCCGGCTGGCCGAGCAGTCGCACCGGACGTGGGAACTGCTCAACGCGATCCCCGGGGTCAGCTGCGTCAAGCCCCGCGGCGCGCTGTACTGCTTCCCCCGGCTGGACCCCGAGGTGCACCGCGTCAGCGACGACTACCAGCTCATCGTCGACCTGCTGGAGGACCAGCACGTCCTGGTGGTGCAGGGGACGGGCTTCAACTGGCCCCGGCCCGACCACTTCCGGATCGTGACGCTGCCCCGGGTGGAGGACCTCGAGAACGCCGTGGGCCGGATCGGCACGTTCCTGACCGCCCGCGCCGGCTGAGCCGCGGCGGCGCGCCGCCTCCTCGCTCAGGTGGGCGAGGTCGGCGGCCGGGTCCGCAGATCGTCGCCTCCCCACCCTTGTGGGACACCGCCCCGTCGCGGAATGCTCCGGGCACCCGATCCACGAGGAGAGGAGTGCCACCGTGACCACGCTGCGCGTCGCTCTCGTCCAGGCCGCCTGGACCGGCGACAAGGAGAGCATGATCGAGGCGCACGAGGACTACGCCCGGCAGGCCGCCGACGCCGGCGCCGGCGTCGTGTGCTTCCAGGAACTGTTCTACGGCCCCTACTTCGGGATCACCCAGGACAGCCGGTACTACGACTACGCCGAGTCCGTCCCCGGGCCCACGGTCGAGCGCTTCCGCGCCCTGGCCGCCGACCTCGGTCTCGTGATGGTCCTGCCGGTGTACGAGGAGGAGCAACCCGGCGTCCTCTACAACACCGCGGCCGTCGTCGACTCCGACGGCAGCTACCTGGGCAAGTACCGCAAGAACCACCTGCCGCACCTGGACCGGTTCTGGGAGAAGTTCTACTTCCGCCCCGGCAACCTCGGCTACCCCGTGTTCGACACCTCCGTCGGCCGCATCGGCGTCTACATCTGCTACGACCGGCACTTCCCCGAGGGCTGGCGTGCCCTCGGTCTGGCCGGTGCCCAGGTCGTCTTCAACCCCAACGCCTCCAAACCGAGCCTGTCGAACCGGTTGTGGGAGCTGGAGCAGCCCACGGCCGCCGCCGCCAACGGGTACTTCGTCGCGGTGCCCAACCGGGTCGGCGCCGAGACCGGCGAGTTCGGCGAGGACGCCGTGCCGTTCTACGGGACCAGCTACGTCGTGGACCCGATGGGCAACTTCGTCGGCGACAAGGCCGGCAGCGAGGGTCCCGAACTGCTCGTGCGCGACCTCGACCTCGACCTCGTCCGCAGGGCCCGCACCGACTGGCAGTTCTACCGCGACCGCCGTCCGGACACCTACGGCTCCCTGGTCCAGCCGTGAGCCGCGCGGGGACCAGGACGATCGTCCACGGCGGAACGCTCGTCTCGGCCACCGGCGCCACCCCGACCGACGTGCTGCTGGAGGGCGAACGGGTCGCCGCCCTGCTGGCGCCCGGCGTCGGGGACGAGTTCGCCGTCGACGAGCGCATCGACGCCACCGGCTGCTACGTCCTGCCCGGCGGGGTGGACGTGCACACGCACTTCGAGATGCCGTTCGGCGGCACCGAGGCCTCCGACACGTTCGAGACGGGAACCCGCGCCGCCGCCTGGGGCGGCACCACGACGGTCGTCGACTTCGTCGTGCAGCGCAGCGGGGAGGTCGTCGAGCAGGCCCTGGAGACCTGGCACGCCAAGGCCGCCGGGAACTGCGCGGTCGACTACGGCTTCCACGTGATCCTCGGCGACGTCACCGAGGACTCGCTCAAGGCGATGGACTCCCTGGTCGCCCACGAGGGCGTCACCAGCTTCAAGTTGTTCATGGCCTACCCCGGGGTGTTCTACTCCGACGACGGGCAGATCCTGCGCGCCATGCAGCGCGCGGCCGGCAACGGGGCGACGGTGATGGTGCACGCCGAGAACGGCATCGCCATCGACGTCCTGGTCCAGCAGGCGCTGGCGGCGGGCAACACCGATCCGGTCTTCCACGGCCTGACCCGCCCGGCCGAGCTGGAGGCCGAGGCCGTCAACCGGGCCGTCGCGCTGGCGAAGGTCGCCGGCGGAACCCCGCTGTACGTCGTGCACGTGTCGGCCTCGCAGGCCCTGGAACGCATCGCCGCCGAACGCACCACCGGCGCGAACGTGTTCGCCGAGACCTGCCCGCAGTACCTGTACCTGACGCTGGAGGACCACCTCGGCGCGGGCGGTCCGGGGAGTTTCGAGGGGGCGAAGTACGCCTGCTCCACACCGCTGCGCTCCAGGCACGAACCGCACGCCGCGGACCTGTGGCAGGGCCTGCGCACCGACGACCTGGCCGTGGTCTCCACCGACCACTGCCCGTTCTGCTTCAAGGACCAGAAGCAGCTCGGCGTCGGGGACTTCTCCAAGATCCCCAACGGCATGGGCGGGGTGGAGCACCGGATGGACCTGGTGCACCAGGGCGTCGTCGACGGGCACCTGTCGTTGCAGCGCTGGGTCGAGACGTGCTCGACCACGCCGGCCCGGATGTTCGGCATGTACCCGCGCAAGGGGGTCCTCGCCCCCGGGTCCGACGCCGACGTGGTGGTCTACGACCCCGCCGCCACCACCCGGATCTCGGCGCAGACGCACCACATGAACATCGACTACTCCGCCTACGAGGGTCTCGAGCTGACCGGCGGGGTGCGCACGGTCCTCTCCCGCGGGCGCGTGCTCCTCGACCGCGGCACCTGGAGCGGAACACCCGGCCACGGGCAGTTCGTCCGCCGCGGCCTGTCCCAGTACCTGCGCTGAGGGGAGGACCTCCGTGGACTTCGGCGTCGTCCTGCAGACCACTCCCCCCGCCGCACGCGTCGTGGAGCTGGCGCGAGTGGCCGAGACGTACGGGTTCAGCCACGTCTGGACGTTCGACTCGCACGTGCTGTGGGAGGAGCCGTACGTCGTGCACGCGGCGGTCCTGGCCGCCACCCGCAAGGTCGTCGTGGGGCCCATGGTGACCAACCCCGCGACGCGGGAGTGGTCGGTCACCGCCTCCACGTTCGCCACGCTCAACGAGATGTTCGGCCCGCGCACGATCTGCGGGATCGGCCGCGGCGACTCGGCCGTGCGCACCCTGTCGGGCAGACCGACCACGCTGGCGGCGTTGCGCGAGTCCGTGCACGTCATCCGCGAACTGGCCAACGGCCGTCCCGTCGAGCACCGCGGCCGCACGATCCGCCTGCCCTGGGCGAGCGATCCCGGCCCCGGGTACCGGACGCAGGTGTGGGTCGCCGCCTACGGGCCGAAGGCGTTGCGGCTGGCCGGGGAGGTCGCCGACGGTTTCATCCTGCAGCTGGCCGACCCCGACGTCGCGGCGTGGACGATCCGCAGCGTGCGGGAGGCCGCCGCGCAGGCCGGGCGGGATCCGCTGTCGGTGAAGGTCTGCGTGGCCGCCCCGGCCTACGTGGGCGGGGACTCCCCGCAGTCGCTGGCGCACCAGCGGGAGCAGTGCCGGTGGTTCGGCGGGATGGTGGGCAACCACGTCGCCGACCTCGTCGAACGCTACGGGTCCACCGGCGAGGTGCCGGCCGCGTTGACCGACTACGTCGAGGGCCGCCAGGGGTACGACTACAACGAGCACGGCCGCGCCGGGAACACCCACGCGCAGTTCGTGCCCGACGAGATCGTCGACCGGTTCTGCCTGCTGGGCAGCGCGTCCGAGCACCTGGTGCGGCTGCGGGAACTGCAGGCGCTCGGGGTGGACCAGTTCGCGCTGTACCTGCAGCACGACGCCAAGGAGCAGACGCTGCGCGCCTACGGCGACGTCGTCCTGCCGGCGATGGCCGACGACGTGCCGGCCCTCAGCTGAGGCGCGCCGCGGTCACGACGAACTCCAGCCCCGGCCGGTCCGGCGCCTGGCGGACGTCGGCGACCGAGAACCCCGCACGCTCCAGCGAGTCCCGGAGTTCGGGCAGGTCGCGGAACCGCAGGGTCGAGGTGGACGTGAGCCGCTCGCCGTCGGCGAAGGTGAACGTGTCGCGGAACGACACCAGCGGCAGGGCGACGCCGGTCAGTTCGAACCGGTGCTCGACCCGCCCGGCCCCCGGGACGTCGCGCACCTCCTCGACGGGTTCCTCCCACCGCCGCCAGGCCTGCGCGTCCGGCCTGCGGGTCTCGAAGACGACCGCCCCGCCGGGCCGCAGCGCGCGGGCGACCCCGCGCAGCGCCGCGTCCCACGCCTCGTCGGTCGTGAAGACCTGGGCGACGTTGCCGGTCATCACGGCCAGGTCCGCCTCGAGGGCGGGCAGCCCGTCGGCCCCGAGCTCCAGCCAGCGGACCCCGGCCGTCCCGGGACGCTGCCGGGCGATCCGCAGGCTCGCCGCGGCCGGGTCGGCGCCGACCACGTCGAACCCCGCGGCGACCAGCAGCGCGACGAGGCGACCGGTGCCGCAGCCGACGTCGAGGACGCGGGAGGCGCCGAGCTCGCCGGCCCGCGCCACGTAGGGCTCCAGGTCGGGACGGGACCCGTCGTCGGCGTCGTTGAAGGCGTCGTAGAGGGCTGCGAGCCGCGGGTGGGCGAAGAGCGCGTCCGGCACGGGCCGATCGTGCCCGGGACCGCTCGCCCGCCGCGACCGAGCCCCCTCAGCGCGCCGACAGCTCGGGGACGACGCGGCCGGACACCACGACGGCGGCGAGGGCCACGACCGTCAGCACCGAGCCGGCCGCGTACACCGCGCCGTACCCCAGCGCCGTGGCCGACCCCAGCGCGACGACCGGGCCGGCGAGGACCTGACCCACCCGGCGGACGTTGCTGAAGATGCCGACCGCCAGCCCGGGGCGCGGGACGATGCGCTGGAACAACGTCATCCCGACGCCGATCGTGACGGCGAAGAACCACGCGTTGAGCACCTGCAGCGCCAGCAGACCGGCCGGCCCGTCCACCAGCACGACCCCGGCGTAGTAGACGGTTCCGGCCACGCACCCGGAGGCCACGAGGGCGAGGTCGCCGAACCGCCGGGTGAGCCGTCCGACCACCAGCAGTGCGGGGATCTCCAGCCCCGCCGAGACGCCCAGGACGATCCCCGCCCACACGACGTCCAGCCCGAGCCGCTGCGTCACGAACAGGCTCATGACCGAGACCGCGGCGCTGTTGGCGGCCGCGGTGGCGACGAAGGCCACCGACACGAGCGCCGTGCCGCGGCGCGGGACCCGTTGCGCGGCGGCCGGCTCGGGCACCCCGGCCGGGACGCCGGTGCGCAGCTGCACGGTGGTGGCCACGTTGAGCACGGCGACCACCGCGACCGCGGCGAGCAGCCAGTGCACGCCGTGCCCGAGCAGCAGCGTCGCCACCGGTGGCCCACCGACGTAGGCCGCCGAGAACACGGCCCGGGTCCGCACGATCCGCTCGGGCCCGGCGCCGGCGTGCTTGAGGTGGGCGAACAGCAGTGCCGGCCCGACGCCGGCCGGGCCGCCCAGCAGGACGAGGGCCACGACGGCCGGCGGCAGCGACGTCACGAGCGCCAGCACGCCGGCGAGCGTCAGCGTCAGCACGCCGCTGGCGGCCATCGGCAGCACGTAGTCCCCGCGCCGGTCGGCCCACGCGGGCACGACGAGAGCGGCGACGAACCCGCTGGCGTTGTAGGCCGCCAGCACCGCTCCCACCTCCCCGGCGGTGGCGTCGAACAACCCCACGAGCAGGAACGCGAGGGCGGGATTGAGGAAGGACTCCTGCAGGCCCCACCACAACGACGCGGACGGGACGAGCAACCGGCGCACGGTGCCACTGTCGCAGCAGTAGCCTCTGCGGGCATGGCACCCGCCCGGTTCAAGGACCTCTGCCTCGACGCCGCCGACCACCAGGCGCAGGCCGACTGGTGGTGCCGGACGCTGGGCTACGTGCGCCACGAGTTCGCCGACGGGCCACGCGATCCGGCGTGGCCGGTGCTCCTGGAGGACCCGACCGGGGCGGGCCCGGCGCTGTGGATCAATCCGGTGCCCGAACCCAAGACGGTGAAGAACCGGATGCACGTCGACGTCGTCGGCGACCGCGACGAGCTCCTGGCCGCCGGCGCGACGGTGGTGCTGCCGCGCGGGGAGGGGCGCAAGTGGGACGTGCTGGCCGATCCGGAGGGCAACGAGTTCTGCGCCTTCGACCCCCGTGAGGCCGGTTGAGCGGTCGGCCGGACTCAGCCCACCAGGCGCAGGCCGTCGAGGAAGGTCGTCAGCTCGCGCGGCTGGACGTGCACCACGATGCGCCGGACGTCGCCGCCGACGTCGAAGGCCACCGCGACGTCGGGGACGTGCACGCCGTACAGCTGCAGGTCCAGGGCGAGGGCCTCGCTGAGGAAGTCGCCGGGTTCGACCTCCAGGACGCCGCGCCGCCCGGCGGCGTCCAGGGAGGACCACCAGTGGTCGAGGGCTTCGCGTTGCGTCACGCACGGTTCATCGCTGCCCGCCGCCGCGCGTTTCGCGGTGTCGCCCGTCCGGAGCAGACCTCCTGCCCCGTCCGGGACCAGGGACCCCGGGATGCGTCACGGGTGGGTGGCGGCTAGGCATGACCCGTGGACGCCAAGGACATCCTGCTCGACCTCTACGGACGCCTTCCCGACGCCGTGCACGCGGCCGTCGACGGCCTGGACGAGTCGGCCCTGTCGGCGCGGCTGGACGAGTCGGCCAACAGCATCGCCTGGCTGGTGTGGCACCTGACCCGGGTGCAGGACGACCACGTCAGCGAGGTCGCCGGCCACGAGCAGACCTGGACCGCCGAGGGCTGGGCGTCGCGGTTCGGGCTGCCGTTCGACGAGGCGGAGACGGGTTACGGCTTCAGCTCCGAGCAGGTGGGGCAGGTGCGGGCGTCGGCCGGCCTGCTGACCGGGTACCACGACGCCGTCCACGCCCGGACGGTCGCGTACCTGCAGGGCCTGACCGACGACGACCTCGACCGCGTGGTCGACGAGGACTGGGACCCGCCGGTGACGCTGGGCGTCCGGCTGGTGAGCGTGGCCGACGACGACCTCGAGCACGTCGCGCAGGCGGCCTACGTCCGCGGGGTGCTGGAACGGCGCTGAACGCAGAACGACCCCCGTCCCACGAGGGGACGGGGGTCGTTCAGTGGATCTCGATCAGAGACGCACGACGTTCGAGGCCTGGGGGCCCTTGGCGCCCTGGGTCACCTCGAACTCGACGGTGTCGTTCTCCTCGAGGTTGCGGTACCCGTTGCCGGAGATCGCGGAGTAGTGGACGAAGACGTCCGGTCCACCGTCGGTGGGGGCGATGAAGCCGAAGCCCTTCTCACCGTTGAACCACTTGACAGTTCCCTGAGCCATGAGGCCTCCTCGGGTCGTTCGCCCCACGTGAATGGGACTCGCCGCCGAGGGTGCTGACCTGACTGGTGAGCGTACTTGGCCCTCGGTGATTCCCCGGGGCGCTGCGAGCCTGTCGAGAAACTGCGACTGAGTACAACGTAGCACGCCTGGAGATCAGGTGCTGCGCAACGTCGAGACCAGCGGACAGCGGAACGGGTCGCGCGCCGCCATCCCCACCTCGTTGAGGTACCCGGCGATGTCCGCGAAGGCCCGCGGCAGGGACGTCTCGGTGTAGGCGATGCCCTGCTCGGCGCAGAAGCGCTGCACGAAGGGACGGGCCGCGCGCAGGTTGGGCCGCGGCATGCTGGGGAAGAGGTGGTGCTCGACCTGGTGGTTGAGCCCGCCCATGACCAGGTCGACGAACCAGCCGCCGCTGATGTTGCGCGAGGTCAGCACCTGACGGCGGATGAAGTCGACCTTCGCCTCGCGCTCGACGATGGGCATCCCGACGTGGTTGGGCGCGAAGGCACCGCCCATGGCCAGCCCGAAGGCGGCCATGTGGACGCCGAAGAAGGCTGCTCCCCGTCCCGGCCCCAGCACCAGCACCAGCGCGGCCGCGTAGACGGCCCAGTGCACGACGATGAGGGCGGTGTCGACCCAGCGCCGCTTGCCGGAGCGGCCCAGCACCATGGTCCGCACCGAGTCCGCGTGCAGGTTCAGGCCCGCGAGCAGCAGCAGCGGGAAGAACCACCAGCCCTGCCTGGCCGTCGCCCAGCGCAGCAGTCCGCGCCGGCCCGCCGCGGCCTCGGGGTGGAAGGAGACGACGTCGGACTCGATGTCGGTGTCGGTGCCGCGCTTGTTGGGCGCCTGGTGGTGCTTGTTGTGCTTGCCCATCCACCAGCCGTAGCTGAGCCCGGTCAGCAGCGCCGCGAAGATGCGGGCGGCCCACTCGTTGCCGCGGTGCGTGGCGAAGATCTGCCGGTGCGCGCCGTCGTGGCCGAGGAAGGCGTACTGAGTCAGGACGAGCGCCAGCGGGGCGGCCGTCAGCAGCACGAGCCAGGAGTCGCGCAGCAGGTACGCGCCGGCCAGGACGGCCGCGAACGCGGCGGTCGTGGCGGCGATGCGCCCCCAGTAGTGCCCGGTGCGCCGGTGCATGAGCCCGGCCTCCTGCACCTGGGCCGTCAGCGCGGCGTACGGGGTGGTCCTGGCCCGAGGGCGGGCAGGGGTGGACAGGGTCGACACGGATCTCCTCACAGGCAAGGGGGAGGCCCCCGGCGTGGGGGCCTTCGCGGTGCCCGGGTGGTGGACCCGTGGAGAGACACTGCGGAGCGGGTGGTGCGCTGCGACCTTCGCACAGCGGTGGTGACGATGGACCAACGAACGGGTCCCCCCGTCCGTGCCCAGGACACCACGTCTAGGCTTCTGCGGTGCCGTTTCGGTGGCACGCACGACGAGCACCCGCACGAGGAGCCGCCCGAGTGAGCCAGTCGACCGAGTCCGAGGCGAACGCACGGACGACCGCGGAGGTCGCCCGCGAGGACGCCTACGTCGGCACGCTCTACGCCCGGCTGGACGCCCTGCGGGACCAGACGGCGCGCCAGCTGGCCGAGGTCCGCCGCACGATCGCCACCGGCACCCACCAGAACCGCTTCGAGCGCGACGCCTTCGCCACCCTCTACGAGGACCGGCTCTCCCAGCTGTGGTCGGTGGAGAACCGGCTGTGCTTCGGGCGGCTGGACCTGCGCGAGGGCACCCAGGACCCCCGCCGGTACGTCGGGCGGCTCGGGCTGGCCGACGAGCGGGGCAACCAGGTGCTGGTCGACTGGCGGGCACCGGCGGCGCAGGACTTCTACCAGGCCACGGCCGCCGCGCCCCGCGACGTCGTCCGGCGCCGGCACCTGCTGACCGCGGGCCGGCACGTGACCGGGATCGACGACGAGGTCCTCGTCGCGGCCGACGGCGAGCGCACGACCGGTGACGCGGCGCTGCTGGCGGCCGTCACGGCCCCGCGCACCGGGCGCATGGGTGACATCGTCGCCACGATCCAGGCCGAGCAGGACCGGGTGATCCGCGCCTCCGAACGCGGGGTGCTCGTCGTCCAGGGCGGGCCCGGGACGGGCAAGACGGCCGTCGCGCTGCACCGCACGGCGTACCTGCTCTACACCCACCGCGACCGGCTGGCCCGCAGCGGTGTGCTGCTCCTGGGCCCCAGCCCGGTGTTCCTGCGCTACGTCGAGCAGGTGCTGCCCGCCCTGGGTGAGACCGGTGTGGTGACGATGACGCTGGGCGAGATGTACCCCGGGGTCGTGGCCAGGGGCGAGGACTCCCCCGTCGCGGCCCGCGTCAAGGGGTCGCTGCGGATGGTCGACGTGCTCGAGGCCGCCGTCGCCGCCCGTCAGCGCGTCCCCGTCCAGCCCCTGCGGTTCGACCTCGACGGCACGCGCGTGCAGATCCGTCCCGAGGCCATCGCCTCGGCCCGCACCCGCGCGCGGCGCAGCCGCAAACCGCACAACGTCGCCCGGGTGACGTTCGTGCGCGAGGTGCTGAACTCCCTGGTCAACTCCCTGGCCCGTGCCCGCGGGGTGGACCTGGGCGAGGAACGGGACGACCTCGTCGCCGAGCTGCGCGAGAACGTCGACGTGCGCCGCGAGGTCAACCTGTGCTGGATGCCGTTGACGCCGGAGAAGGTGCTCGCCGGGCTGTACCGCAACCCCGCCGCGCTGGAACGGGTCGCGCCGCAGTTCTCCGAGCGCGACCGGGAGGCGCTCTTCCGCGAGGACGCGAGCGCCTGGTCCGAGGCGGACGTGCCGCTGCTGGACGAACTGGCCGAACTCCTCGGCCCGCTGGAGGAGTCCGCGACCCAGGCCCGCCGTGACGCCGACCGCGAGGAGCAGATCGCCTACGCGCGCAAGGTCCTGGAGGACTTCGAGGCCTCCGGGGTGGGCAACCCGCTGGTCAGCCCGGAACTGCTCGCCGACCGGTTCGCGACCGGCGGGCCGACCGGGACCGTCGCCGAACGCGCCGCGGCGGACCGGACCTGGGCGTACGGGCACGTCGTCGTCGACGAGGCGCAGGAACTGTCCGCGATGGCGTGGCGGCTGGTCGAACGGCGCTGCCCCTCGCGGTCGATGACGCTCGTGGGCGACGTCGCGCAGACCTCCAACCCGGCCGGGGCGCGCAGCTGGTCGCAGGCGCTGAAACCGGTGGTCGACGACCGCTGGCGGCTGGAGGAACTGACCGTCAACTACCGCACGCCGGCGCGCATCGCACGGGTCGCCGCCGACGTGCTGCGCGCCGCGGGCATCGCGGCGAACCCGCCGACGCCCGTGCGCGAGGGCGAGCACGACCCGGTGGCGGTGCCGCTGGGCGACGCGAGCTCGGTGGTGGAGTACGTGGCCGAACGCTTCGCGGCGCTCGACGAGGGCCGGATCGCGGTCCTGACCGCCGAGGAGACCGGGCCGACGGGGTCCGACGCGCTGCGGGCCGCGGTGACCGCGGTGCTGCCGGCTGGATCGGTGGCGGCCTCCCCCGACGACCTGGACGCCGAGGTGTCGGTCCTCGACGTCCACCGCGCCAAGGGGCTGGAGTTCGACGTCGTGGTGCTGGTCGAGCCCGCGGCCGTGCTGCGCCGGCCCCGCGGGGCCAACGACCTGTACGTCGCGCTGACCCGCGCCACCCAGGAACTGCACGTCCTGCACGCCGAACCGCTGCCGGAGGGGATGCGGGGACTGGACTGAGGCCCGCCCTCAGCCGCGACGGGCGTTCCACCCGCGCACGGTCAGCCAGACGCCGGCCGCGACGGCACCGTAGGCACCCCACCGCAGTCCCGCGTGGTTCAGGAGCACCGCCCAGGTGTCCCCACCGTCCGGACCGGACGGCCGGTACGCGGCCGCGACGCCGTGGAAGGCCACGCCGAGCACGACGAGGACGACACCCACGGCCAGGGACGTCCTCGCCCACCGCGGGAGGACGGGAGAGCGGGTTTCGCGAGGATCCACGTCGTGATCGTGGCGCGGTCGCGGGCCGGCGGTCATCAGCCGTTCGTCGCGCGGTCTCGCGGTGTGCGGCGACCGAGGGGCGAGCGCGCCCCGCCGGCGCGGCTGCGCGACCTCGCCCCGGACTGGACGGCGGTGGTGGTGGTGGTGGTGTCCGGTCGCTCAGAACCTCCGGTTGAGCAGGACCGGCAGGCTCGCGCGGGCCCGGGTGACCTCCTGCAGGTCCAGGTCCACCACGAGCCGGCCGGGTTCGGCCCCGAGCCCGGCGACGACCTCCCCGAGCGGGCTGACGACCCGGCTGTGGCCGACGCCCGTGGGCGCCGGACCGGTCTCCCCGGGCGGCGCGGCCTGCCCGCAGGCGAGCACGAAGCTGGTCGAGTCCAGCGCGCGGGCACGCGTCAGCAGGTCCCACTGCTCGACCTTGCCCACCCCCGCCCCCCAGGACGCGGCGACCACGACGACCTGCGCGCCGGCGTCGGCCAGGGTCTGGAACAGCCCGGGGAACCGGACGTCGTAGCACGTCGCCAACCCCACCCCGACGCCGTCGACGTCCAGGACGACCGGGCGGGTTCCGGGCTCGACGGTGTCGGACTCGGCGAACCCGAACGCGTCGTAGAGGTGGATCTTGTCGTAGTGCTCGTGCACGCCGGCACCGCGGGCGAGCAGGGTGTTGCGCACGCGCCCGCCTCCCCCCGGCGAGAACGCACCGGCGACGACGGTCAGCCCGGCCTCCTCGGCCAGTCGGCCCAGCTCGGTGGCGAACGGGCCGTCGACGGGTTCGGCCACGGGACCCAGCGGCACACCGAACCGGCACGAGAACGCCTCGGGCAGCACCAGCAGCCGGGCGCCGGCCTGCGCGGCGGCCTCGATCTCGACCTGCGCGGTCTTCAGGTTCCGGGCGGGGTCGGTCCCGCTGTTCAACTGGGACAGGACGATGCGCACGGGTCACTGACTACCACGCCGCCCGGGGGTGGACCGGTCCAGCCGTAGGCTTCCACGGTGTCGACCGCGCCCACCACCGCCCCGACCGGGTCCGCCGAGGGCTGGTCCCGTCCCCTGGCGCTCGTGGTCGCCCTGGCGTTCTTCATGGAGAACCTCGACGCGACCATCCTGATCACGGCCACCCCCTCGATCGCGGCGGACTACGGCGTGGCGGCGGCCGACCTCGGGCTGGCCGTCACGGCCTACCTCGTCGCGGTCGCGGCGTTCATCCCGTTCGGGTCCTGGCTGGCCGACCGGCTCGGCGCCCGCGCGGTCTTCCTGTCCTCCGTCGTCGTCTTCACGCTCGCCTCGGCGTGGTGCGCGGCCTCGGACTCGGTGGCCACCCTGACCTGCGCGCGCGTGCTGCAGGGCATCGCCGGCAGCATGCTCGTCCCGGTCGGCCGCCTGGTCGTCCTGCGCGGCACGGCCAAGGCCGACCTCGTGCGGGCCATCGCCTACCTGACGTGGCCCGCGCTGGTCGCCCCCGTCATCGCTCCCCTGCTCGGCGGGCTGCTGACCGAGCACGCGGGCTGGCCGTGGATCTTCTGGGGCAACGTGCCGATCGGCGTGGTGCTGGCGCTGGCGGCGTGGCGGATCGTGCCGCCGGTGGCGGCCGTGCGCCGGCCGCTGGACGTCGTCGGCCTGGTGCTGATGATCGTCACCGTCACCGCACTCGTGCTCGGCCTGGAGTTCGTCGCCGACCCCGCGAGGGCGGTCACCGGTTCGGTGCTGCTGGTGGCGGCCGTGCTCGTGGGGACCGTGGCGGTCCGGTGGGTCCGCCGGGCCGCGCACCCGGTGCTGGACCTGGGCACGCTGCGGATCGCGACGTTCCGGGTCTCGAACTCGGCCGGCTCGGTCTACCGCGCCGTCGTCAGCGCCGCGCCGTTCCTGCTGCCCCTGCTGCTGCAGGACGGTTTCGGCTGGAGCCCGGTGCAGGCCGGGGCCATGCTCATGGCCGTCTTCGCCGGGAACCTGGGGATCAAACCCGTGACGACCCCGCTCATGCGCCGGGTGCGGCTGGTGCCGATCGTCGTGGTCTCGACCGTCGTGCTCGCCGCGACGTTCGTGGCCGCGGCGACGCTGACGCCGGACACCCCGTCGGCGCTCGTCGCGGCCCTGTTCGTCGTCTCCGGCGCGGCCCGCTCGGTCGGTTTCACCGCGTACAACACGTTGCAGTTCGCCGACGTCCCGCCCGCCGGGATCGGCCCCGCGAACGCGGTCGCCTCCATCACCGCCCAACTGGCGACCGGTCTGGGCGTCGCCGTCGCCGCCCTGCTGGTCCGCTCGGCGGTCGCTCTCGTCCCCGGCCAGGACGCCGCCTTCGGCTACCGCGTCGCGCTGGTCGCGATGGCGGCCGTCGGCCTGGCGAGCCTGGTCGAGACGTTGTTCCTGCCGCGGGGTGCGGGCGACGCCGTGCGGGCCGGGCGCCGCTGAGGTCCCGGCAGGCCCCTCGGGTCGGTCTTCGTGCCGTGCAGGAACGGCCCCTCAGCGGCTGAGGAAGAGCCGGACCGCGAGGCCGAACCCCGCGACGGCGATGACGATCCGCAGCACCCGCGGGTCCAGCCGCCGCACGATCACCGGCCCGATCCGCCCGCCGGCCACGCAGCCGGCGCCGAGGAGCACGGCCGCCCACCAGTCGACGGGTCCGAAGACGGCGAACCCGACGGCCGCGACGGTGTTCGCCGCCCCGGTGAGCATGTTCTTCAACGCGTTGTTGTGCGCCAGCGACTGGCGGTGCAGCACCTCGCACAACGCGAGCATGAGCACCCCGGCGGCCGCGCCGAAGTACCCGCCGTAGATCCCGACGAGGAAGATCGCCGCGAGCACCAGCGGGTTGCTCGCCGAGCGGCCCGGCCGCAACCGCTTGATCCGCGGCTGCAGCAGCAACGTCACCGAGGCTCCGGCCACCAGGAACGGGACGACGACCTCGAAGGCACCCGGCGGCAGGGCCAGCAGCAGCACGCACCCGAGCGCCCCGCCCGCGGCGGCCAGCGGCACGAGCCGGCGCATCCGCGCTCCCTGGCCGGTCAGTTCGGGCCGTGAACCCACCGCGGTGCCGACCGTGACGCCCAGCAGGGCCACGGTGTTCGTGACGTTGGCCGCCAGCGGCGGCAACCCCGTCAGCAGCAGGGCCGGGTAGGACACCAGCGAGGCCAGACCGGCCGTGCTGCCGACGAGGCCGGCCAGAACCCCGGCCAGGAGCAGCAGCGGAACCTCGGAGGCGGACACGACGACCGATCCAACCAGTCGGGGGCTCCCGCTGTGTCGGGGGTCTGTGCTGTGCTGTGCGCGTGACGACCTCCGAGACCGCCACCACCCCGACGACGCTGTCGGCCGAGGAACTCGAACCCCGCCTCGCCGCCCACCGCGCCGAGCTGACCGGCTACTGCTACCGGATGCTCGGCTCCGCCTTCGACGCCGAGGACGCCGTCCAGGACACGATGGTGCGCGCCTGGAAGAGCATCGACGGTTTCGAGGGCCGCTCGGGCCTGCGGTCCTGGCTGTACCGGATCGCGACGAACGTCTGCCTGACGATGATCGAGAACCGCAAGAAGCGGGCCCGGCCGATGGACCTGTCGGCCTCGGCGTGGGAACCGGTGGAGGCCTCGCTGGCCAAGAGCCACCCCGAGGACACCTGGCTGGAACCCATGGTCGACGAACGGGTCCTGCCCGACGCCGGCGACCCGGCCGACATCGCCGTGGCCCGGGAGTCGATCCGGCTGGCGTTCGTGGCCGCCCTGCAGCACCTGCCGCCGCGCCAGCGGGCCGTGCTCATCCTGCGCGACGTGCTGCGCTGGAAGGCCGAGGAGGTCGCGAAGCTGCTCGAGACGACCACGGCCTCGGTCAACAGCGCCCTGCAGCGGGCGCGCGCGACGCTGGCCGACCGCCCCGACGTCGACCGGACGCAACCGCTGGACGACAGCCACCGCGCACTGCTGGACGAGTACGTGCGCGCCTTCGAGGCGTACGACATCGACGCCTTCGTGAAGCTGCTGGCCGCCGACGTCACGCAGAACATGCCGCCGTTCGACCTGTGGCTGGAAGGCGCCGACGACATCGCCGCCTGGATGGTCGGGCCCGGCCACCAGTGCCGGGGGTCCCGGCTCGTCCCGGTGACGATGAACGGCTCCCCCGCCTTCGTCCACTACAAGCCCGTCGGCGCCGACGGTGAACTGGTGCCGTTCGCGATCCAGGCCCTCGAACTGGCCGACGGCCGGATCGCGCGGATCACCTCGTTCCTCGACACCCGGTTGTTCGAGCTGTTCGACTTCCCGCGGACCGCCCCGGCCTGAGGTCAGCCCATCGACTTCCGCCCGTCGATCGCCTCGCGCAGGATGTCGGCGTGCCCGGCGTGCTGGGCCAGTTCGGCGATGACGTGCAGGAACACCCGGCGCGCCGACCACTGCTCCACCTCGAACCAGGGCGCAGCGGGCAGGTCGTGGGCCAGGTCGAGGTCGATCGTCCGGACGACCTCCTCGGTGCGCGCGGCGACGGCGGCGTAGTCGGCCAGGACGCCGGCCACCGTCTCCCCCGGCAGCATCCGGAAGGAGTTCTCGCGCGCCGCGTAGTCGGTCTCCTCGAACGGCGGGAACGCCTCGCTGCCCCGCTGGGCGAACTCCACCCACTGGGCCTCGGTCTCCCCCAGGTGCTTCACCAGCCCACCCAGGCACAGCTCGCTGACGGTGGTGCGGGCGGCGGCCTGCTCGTCGGTGAGGTCGGTCAGGGTCGCGGTGAACAACCAGCGGTGCTTGGCCAGGGTCGACAGCAGGTCGCGGCGCTCGGGGGACAACTCCTGTCCGGTCGCGCTCAGCTCTTCGGTCATGCCCGGCACCGTAGGACCGGCGTCCGGCACGGGGCCTCGCCGCGACCCGGGCCGGGGAGGAGTCGGCAGGCTCCCGCCAGCTGCGCACCTAAACTCGGTCCGATGCCCACGTCCCCAGCCCCGCGCACCCTCGCCGAGGACCTGCGCGCCCGTGCGGACGAGGACCTGCTCGTCCTGTTCGCCGCCCGTCCCGACCTCGCGGCGCCGCTGCCGACGTCCTCCACGGCGCTGGCCACCCGCGCGACGACGCGGGCCAGCACCCAGCGCGCCCTGGAGCGCCTCGACACCCCCACGCTGCAGGTGGCCGAGGTCCTGGCCGTCCTGCCCGACCCGACGAGCGTCACCGCGGTGTCGAAGGCGTGGGGCGCCAAGGCCGGCGAGATCGTCGCCGACCTGCGGCGCCGGGCGCTGGTGTGGGGCCCGGACCGGCGCCTGCACCTGGTCTCGGCCGTGCGCGAACTGCTCGGGCCGCACCCGGCGGGCCTGGGGCCCACGCTCGCCGACGCCCTGGGACGGCGCTCGCCGCAACGCCTGGCCGAGCTGCTGGAGGACCTCGAGCTCGAGGTCAGCCACGACCCAGAGGTCGCGCTGGAGCGCCTCACCCGGCACCTGGCCGTGCCCGACACGGTGACCGGGCTGCTGATCGACGCCCCCGAGGGGGTCCGCGCCGTCCTGGACAAGCTGACGTGGGGTCCGCCGACCGGAGCCGTCGAGCGCGCCGACCGGCAGGTGCGGGCCGCGACCTCGTCGGGGCCGGTGGACTGGCTGCTCTCGCGCGGCCTGCTCGCCGTCTCCGGGCCGGGCACCGTCGTGCTGCCCCGCGAGGTCGGGCTGGCCCTGCGCGGCGGGCGCGTGCACCAGGCCCCGGACCGGGTGCCCCCGGCGATCGCCGAGACGCCGCGCCCGCACGACCGGGTCCTGGGGGCGTCGGCCGAGGCCGCGACCGAGGCGTGCCGGCTGGTCGCCGAGCTCGGCCGGTGGTGGGGCACCGCCGGTCCCGCGGTGCTGCGCGCGGGTGGCCTGGGGGTGCGGGACCTGAAGCGGACGGCGACCGCCCTGGAGGTCGACGAGGCGACCGCGGCGCTGGTCGTGGAGACGGCGTGGGTCGCCGGGCTGGTCGCCGACGACGGTGAGGTCGAGCCCCGCTGGCTGCCGACCCCGGCCTTCGACGCCTGGCTCGAGGAGGACCTGCCCGAGCAGTGGCTGCAACTGGTCACGGCGTGGCTGCCCTCGACCCGGGTTCCGGCGATGGTCGGCACCCGGGACGCGAAGGACTCCGCCCGCAACGCGCTGGGCCCGGACCTGGACCGGGCCTCGGCGGTGCCCGTGCGGCACGCCGTCCTGGCCGAGCTGGCCGCCCTGCCCGCCGACGCCGCCGCGGACGCGGCCGACGTCGCCGCCCGGCTGCGCTGGCTGGCGCCACGGCGCGCGTCGCGGCTGCGCGACGACCTCGTCGGCTGGACGCTGCGCGACGCCTCCTGGCTCGGCGTGCTGGGGGCCGGCGCGCTGACCCCCGCGGGTCGGGCCGTGCTGGCCGGCGACGAGGACGGCGCCCTGCGGGCCCTGGCGGACTCGCTGCCCGAACCGGTCCGGGAGGTGCTGCTGCAGGCCGACCTGACGGCCGTGGCCCCCGGCCCGCTGGAACTCCACGTCGCGCGACGGCTGGAGTCGCTGGCCCGGGTGGAGAGCCGCGGCGGTGCGACCGTCTACCGGTTCGACGCCGGGTCGGTGCGCCGCGGCCTGGACGAGGGGCAGACGGCCGAGGAG
Source organism: Kineococcus deserti (assembly GCF_050871945.1). Lineage (NCBI taxonomy): Bacteria > Bacillati > Actinomycetota > Actinomycetes > Kineosporiales > Kineosporiaceae > Kineococcus > Kineococcus deserti. The sequence continues at coordinate 138,588 of NZ_JBJLSI010000002.1, forward strand.
GCGCTGGCCTTCCTGGCCGACCTGTCCTCCACGGGGGTCCCGCAGCCGCTGGAGTACCTGGTGCGGGACGTCGCACGACGGCACGGGCGCGTGCGGGTCGGGCGGGCCGGCGCTTACGTGCGCGCCGAGGATCCTGCCCTGCTGGCCGAACTGGTCGCCGACAAGCGCTGCAGCGCACTGGGTCTGCGCGCGCTGGCGCCGACGGTGCTGGCCTGCGCGGCCGATCCGGACGAGGTGCTGGCCGTGCTGCGGGACATCGGCGTCGCCCCGGCCGCCGAGGGGCCTGCGGGTGAACTGCTCGTGCGCCGCCCGGCGCAGGCGCGCTCGGGCCCCCGTCCGCTGCCGCGGCCGGTCACGGGTGAACCCCCGCCGCCGGGCCCCTCGCTGGTGGCCGCAGCGGTGCAGACGCTGCGCGCCGGTGACCAGGACGTCGACGAGCTCGAACGGCGGCGCGACCGGCACCGCGACGCCCCGGCGCTGCCGGCGATGGACCCGACGACGTCGCTGTCGGTGCTGCGCGAGGCGGCCGGGCGGCGGCAGCCGGTGTGGGTCGGGTACGTCGACTCCACCGGTGCCGCGGGCCGGTACCTGGTCGACCCGCTCGGGGTCGAGGGCGGTCGCATCACGGTCTTCGACCACGCGGAACGAACGGTGAAGTCGTTGTCCGTCCATCGGGTCACCGGGGTGGTCCAAGCCGACCTGTGAGGGTGAGGTGCGGTGCCCGGAGGGTGGGCTAGCGTCGTGCGGGCGCGGCTGGACAGCAGGGCGGACGGCCGGTGAGGACGGATGGGGGAAACGGAGTCATGAGCGACAGCGGACAGGGCGGCCAGCGGTCCTGGTGGGAGAAGCCCGACCCGGAGCAGGCCTCGCGCGACCCGTACCGGGCCGGCGACGAGGAGAGCACGCGGGACGCGCACGACCCGTACCGCCGGTCCGAGGGTGCCGAGGCCCCCACGCAGGCGCACCCGGCCACCCCGGCGCCGCCGACCGGGAGCCTGCCGCGGTACGGCGAGCAGCAGTCCCCGCGGCCGGACCAGCACAGCTACGACCAGCAGTACGGCGCCCCGCAGCAGTACGGCGGCAGCGCGTACGACCAGCCCCACGGCGACCGGCAGTGGGCGAACGAGCAGTACGCCGGTCAGCCGTACTCGCAGCAGTACGCCAACCAGCAGTACGCCAACCAGCAGTACGCCAACCAGCAGTACGCGAACCAGCAGTACGCGAACCAGCAGTACTACGGCTACGAGCAGCCGCCGGTGACCGGGATGGCCCACGCGGTGCTGTGGACGGCCGTCGGCGGGCTCGTGCTCTCCTTCACCGGCCTGGGCTGGATCGCGTCGATCGTGGCCCTGGCCCTGACCCCCGGGGCCCGGCGCGAGATCCTGGAGTCGCACGGCACCAGGCGGGGGCTGGGCTTCCTGCTGGCCGGGAAGATCTGCGCCTGGGTGAACATCGGCCTGACGGTGCTGTTCGTCGCCTTCCTCGTCGCGCTCCTCGCCCTGGGCCTGGGCAGCGGCTGGGACGACCCGAGCACGTCGTGGGACACCGACTCGGTGAGCGTGCTGTTCACCCGATGACCGGAAGTTCCCGCCCGATCGCGGAGTTGAACACCAGGTGACCGACGGCCCCCTCATCGTCCAGAGCGACAAGACCCTGCTCCTCGAGGTCGACCACCCGCGCGCCTCGGCGTGCCGGGCGGCGATCGCCCCGTTCGCCGAGCTCGAACGCGCTCCCGAGCACGTCCACACCTACCGGCTGACGCCGCTGGGCCTGTGGAACGCGCGCGCCGCCGGCCACGACGCCGAGCAGGTCGTCGACACGCTGCTGGAGTACTCCCGCTACTCCGTGCCGCACGCGCTGCTGGTCGACGTGGCCGAGACGATGGCCCGGTACGGCCGCCTGCAGCTGGTCAAGGACTCCGAGCACGGCCTGGTGCTGCACTCCCTCGACGCCCCCGTGCTCGAGGAGGTCATGCGCAGCAGGAAGGCCGCGCCCCTGCTCGGCGCGAAGGTCGCACCGGACACCGTGCTGGTGCACCCCAGCGAACGGGGCAACCTCAAGCAGGTCCTGCTCAAGCTGGGCTGGCCGGCCGAGGACCTGGCGGGGTACGTCGACGGCGAGGCCCACCCCATCGACCTCGCGCAGGACGGCTGGACGCTGCGGCCCTACCAGCACGAGGCCGTCGAGGGTTTCTGGCACGGCGGCTCCGGGGTCGTGGTGCTGCCCTGCGGTGCGGGCAAGACGCTCGTCGGCGCCGGGGCCATGGCCCGGGCCCGCGCGACCACGCTGATCCTGGTGACCAACACGGTCTCGGCCCGGCAGTGGCGCGACGAGCTGCTCAAGCGCACCTCGCTGACCGAGGACGAGATCGGCGAGTACTCCGGGGCCCGCAAGGAGATCCGCCCGGTGACGATCGCGACGTACCAGGTCGTGACGACCAAGCGGAAGGGCGTCTACCCGCACCTGGAGCTGTTCGACGCCCGCGACTGGGGCCTCATCGTCTACGACGAGGTGCACCTGCTGCCCGCGCCGATCTTCCGGATGACCGCCGACCTGCAGGCCCGTCGCCGGCTCGGGCTGACCGCCACGCTCGTGCGCGAGGACGGCCGCGAGGGCGACGTGTTCTCCCTCATCGGCCCCAAGCGCTACGACGCGCCGTGGAAGGACATCGAGGCGCAGGGCTACATCGCCCCCGCCGACTGCGTCGAGGTCCGCGTGACGCTGCCCGACTCCGAACGGCTCGCGTACGCCACGGCCGAGGACGACGAGAAGTACCGGCTGTGCTCGACCTCGGACGCGAAGTCCCGCGTGGTGGAGAAGCTCGTCGCCCAGCACGCGGGTCAGCCCACGCTGGTCATCGGGCAGTACATCGACCAGCTCGACGACCTGGCCGCCCGGCTCGACGCGCCCGTCATCAAGGGCGAGACGACCGTCAAGGAGCGTCAGCGGTTGTTCGACGCCTTCCGGCACGGCGAGATCACCACGCTGGTGGTCAGCAAGGTGGCGAACTTCTCGATCGACCTGCCCGAGGCGAAGGTCGCGATCCAGGTGTCGGGGTCGTTCGGCTCCCGGCAGGAGGAGGCCCAGCGGCTCGGCCGGGTGCTGCGTCCCAAGGGCGACCACGGGTCGGCGCGGTTCTACACCGTCGTCTCGCGCGACACCAAGGACCAGGACTTCGCCGCCCACCGGCAGCGGTTCCTGGCCGAACAGGGCTACGCGTACCGGATCGTGGACGCCGACGACATCGACGGTGGCGTCCCCGACGCCGACGGCGTCCTGCCCTGACGGTCCCCGCCCCGGGGGCGGAGTGCTTGATCACGGGAGTGCTTGATCACGGAAGTGCTTGATCACGGGAGTGCTTGATCACCAGCCTTCCGTGATCAAGCACTCCCGGCCGGCTCAGCCGACGTCGACGAGCACCTTGCCCACGGCGCCTGCCTCGACGGCGTCGTGGGCCTGCGCCGTCTGCTCCAGCGGGAAGCGCAGCAGCGGCAGGCCGTGCTCCTCCCCCACGCCGAGCGCGCCGTCACGCAGCGCGGCGGTGACGTCCTCGGCCGCGGCGGCCAGCGCCTGCGCGCCCATCGTGTACATGAGGATGAACTGCAACCGGGTGTTGAGCACCATGTTCGCCCGGATGTCGACGCGGACCTCCCCGCCGCCGTCGTCGGCGTAGCTGGCGATCGAGGCCCGGGGGCGCACGACCGCCTGGTCGAGTTCGAGGTTCTGCCCCAGGGCGACCTCGACGACGAGGTCCACACCGTCCGGGGCGACCTCGCGGATCGCGGCGGCCGGGTCGCCCTCGCGGTAGTTCACGACGTGGTGCGCGCCGGCGGCCGTGGCCAGCCGCGCCTTCTCCGGGCCGCTCACCGTGGTGACGACCGTCGCGCCCGCCCACCGGGCGAGCTGGATCGCGGCGTGGCCGACGGCGCCGGCTCCCCCGGAGACGAGCACGGTGCGGCCCGCGAGGGCTCCGGGAGCCAGCCGACGCGGCCCGTCCTCGGCCACGGTCAGCGCCCGGTGCGCGGTGACGGCCGGGACACCCAGGGACGCGCCGACGTCGAAGGAGACACCGTCCGGCAGGCGGGTGACCCGCTCCTGCGGCAGCACGGTGAACTCCTGCGCGGTGCCGGTGGGCCGCTGCTGCGCGGCCATGCACGTCCAGACCCGGTCGCCGACGGCGAGGTCCACGACGCCCGGGCCGACCGCGTCGACGATCCCGGCTCCGTCCTGGTTGGGGGTGGCCTCCGGGAAGGCCAGCGCGGCGGTGCTGCCGCTGCGCGACTTCCAGTCGGTGGGGTTGACCCCGGACACCACCACGCGCAGGCGGACCTCGCCGGCACCGGGTTCGGGGATCGGGCGCTCCTCCAGGCGCAGGACGGAGGCGGGACCGGTCTGCGAGTACACGATGGACTTCACGACAAGGCCAACCCCGCGGGAGCGTCCCGGGATTCCGGTTCACCTGCCGGACACAGCACTGTCACACGGTGCACCTACGGTACGACCGAACGTCACCCCACCTCGGAAGGACCAGGATGCTCGTCCACCCGCGCTGCCCGGGCTCGCGCGCCCGGCGCGCCGCCGTCGGTGCCGTCGCCGTCTCGCTGACGGCGTTCGGCCTGCCCGCCCTCGCCGCCGCACCGGCCTCGGCCGCGGAACCCACCGTCCCCTTCGTCTCCGAACTGCACTACGACAACGACGGCACCGACAGCGGTGAGTTCGTCGAGGTGCAACTGCCCGCCGGCACCAGCTCGGCCGGGCTGTCGCTGGTGCTGTACAACGGCGGCAACGGCGGCGTCTACGACACCGACGCCCTGCCCGCGGTGACCGCGCCGGCCGACGCCCCCGCCGTGGCGCTGCTGGAGTACCCCGCCAACGGCCTGCAGAACGGCGCCCCGGACGGGCTGGCGCTGGTCGACGCCGACGGCGCGGTGCTGGAGTTCCTCAGCTACGAGGGCACCCTGACCGCGGCCGACGGCCCCGCCGACGGACTGACCAGCACCGACGTCGGCGTCGCCGAGGGCGCCGGGACGGCCGCGGGACAGTCGCTGCAGCGGACCGTCGACGCGGCCGGCGCCCTGGTCTGGTCCGGGCCCGCCACCGCTACCCCCGGCGCTCTGAACGCGCCCACCACCGCTCCGGGCACCCCGCCGGGCGGGTCGTGCGAGACCGCGCCCACCCACGAGGTCGGCCAGGTGCAGGGCGCCGGGTCCGAGACCCCGCTGGCGGGCCGGCAGGTCACCGTGCGCGGTGTCGTCGTCGGCGCCACCCCCGGCCTGGACGGCTTCTACCTGCAGGACCCCGACGGCGACGGCGACCCGGCCACCTCCGACGGGATCTTCGTGCACAGCACCGCGACCGTCGGCCTGGGCGACACCGTGAACGTCACCGGCACCGCCGAGGAGTACTACGGCCAGACGCAGGTCGACGCCGGCGCGGCCGTCGCCGTGTGCGCCGACGGCACCGCCGCGGACCTGCCGGCTCCCGCCGTGCTCGACCTGCCCGCGGGCGACGAGCAGCGCGAGGCGCTGGAGGGTGCGCTCGTGGCGCCCGCCGACCAGCTGACCGTCAGCGAGGTCTACGCCCTGACCTCCTACGGCGAGCTCACGCTCTCCGAGGGCGGCGTGCTGGTGCAGCCGACCGAACTGGCCCGTCCGGGCAGTGCGGAGGCGGCCGCGATCGCCGCGGGCAACCAGCAGCGCAAGATCCTGCTCGACGACGCCGACGGCGCGCGCACCAGCGCGACCGCCCGCCCCTACCTGACGCCGGAGTCCCCGGTGCGCGTGGGCGACCCGGTCGGGCTGCGCGAACCGGTCGTCCTCGGGTACGGGTTCGAGGAGTGGCGGCTGATCCCGGCCGACGGGACCGCCGACGGTGTGCTGGCGGCGCAGAACACCCGCCCGGCCGCGCCCGCCGCGGTCGGTGGGGACCTGCAGGTCGGGGCGTTCAACGTCCTGAACTACTTCCTCACCTTCGGCGGCACCGGGCGCGGGGCCGCGAACCAGGCCGAGCTCGACGAGCAGGCCGGCAAGGTCGTCCCGGCGATCCGCGGTCTGGGGGCGGACGTGGTGACCCTCATGGAGATCGAGGACACCGACTCCAGCGGCTACAGCCCCGGGGACGCCGACCGTGCGCTGGCCGACCTCGTGGACCGGCTGAACGCGGCCGAGGGAGCGGACGTGTGGGCCTACGTGCCGCTGCCGCAGGAGCTGTACGCCGTGGACCGCGACGTCATCCGCAACGGCATCGTCTACCGCACCGACGCCGTCGAGCCGGTCGGGGACCCGGTGGGCCTGGTCGACGAGGCCGTGTGGTCCAACGCCCGGGAACCGATCGCCCAGACGTTCCGCGCCACCGGCGAGGGGGACGTGTTCACCGTCGTCGCGAACCACTTCAAGTCCAAGGGGTCCGGGGACTCCGCGACGGGCGACAACGCCGACACCGGCGACGGGCAGGGCGCCTGGAACGGCGACCGGACCCGGCAGGCGGCCTCGCTGGCGGCCTTCGTCGAGCGGCTGCGCGCCGAGACCGGCGACGCCGACGTGGTGGCGCTGGGCGACTTCAACGCCTACTCGCAGGAGGACCCGGTCGTCGCGCTGGGCGAGGCCGGTCTGACCGACCTGGGCGCGCAGTTCGACCCGGGCCGCTACAGCTACGTCTACGACGAGCTGTCCGGCTCGCTCGACCACGCCTTCGGCACGGCCGAGCTCACCGCCAAGGTGACGGGCGTGACGCACTGGAACATCAACGCCGTGGAGTCCTTCGCCTACCAGTACACCGGTGACCCGGCGCTGTACGCGGCGAACCCCTACCGCTCCAGCGACCACGACCCGCTGCTGCTGGGGCTGGACCTGCAGACGCCGGAGCCGGTCACCCCGACCTGCCAGGGCCTCGAGGCGACCATCGTCGGCACCGGGGGTGACGACGTCCTGCGGGGCACCAACGGGGCCGACGTCATCGTCGGCCTCGGCGGCGACGACGTGATCACCGGCGGCAACGGCGACGACGTCGTCTGCGGCGGCGACGGCGACGACCGGATCTCCGGCGGCAACGGGAACGACGTGCTGCTCGGTGGGGCCGGCGAGGACCGGCTCGCCGGCGACAACGGCTCCGACGAGCTGTACGGCGGCGCGGGCGAGGACGTCCTGGACCAGGGCAACGGCAAGGGCGTCCAGGACCCCGAGGGCCCTGCCGCCTGACCCGCTCGGAGCTCTCCACCCTCCGCGGCCTCGCGAGGGGTGGAGAGCTCCCGGTGCTCAGGCCCCGGCCAGCCCGCGCCGCCGCAGGAGCGGTTCGATCCGCGCGTCACGGCCGCGGAACTCGCGGTAGGCCTGCAGCGGGTCGACCGACCCGCCGCGGGACAGGACGGTGCGCCGGAAGTGGTCGCCGTTCTCCCGGCGCAGACCGCCGTTCTCGGCGAACCACTCCACGGTGTCGGCGTCGAGCACCTCGCTCCACACGTAGGAGTAGTACGCCGCGGCGTACCCACCGCCGAACACGTGGTGGAAGTAGCTGCTGCGGTAGCGCGGGGGCACGGTGTCGAGCGCGACACCGGCCTGGGCCAGGGCTGCGGCCTCGAAGCGGCCGACGTCGTCGGGTTCGGCGTCGTCGAAGGTTCCCGGCGCGACCCGGTGCCAGGCCTGGTCCAGCAGCGCGGCGGCGAGGTACTCGGTGGTGGAGAACCCCTGCCCGTGCTCGCGGGCCGCGTGCAGACCGGCCACGGCCTCGGCGGGCAGCGGCTCACCCGTCCCGACGTGCCGGGCGTAGCGGGCCAGGACCTCGGGTTCGAAACCCCAGAACTCGTTGACCTGGGAGGGGAACTCGACGAAGTCGCGCGGGACGCTCGTGCCGGAGAACCGCGGGAAGTGCACGTCGGACAGCAGCCCGTGCAGGGTGTGCCCGAACTCGTGGAACAGCGTCTCGACCTCGTCGACCGTCAGCAGCGCCGGATCGCCCTCGGCGGGTTTCGGCACGTTGAGGCAGTTGACGACGACGGGCCGGGTCCCGAGCAGACGGGACTGCTCGACGAAGGAACTCATCCACGCCCCACCGCGCTTGGACTCCCGGGCGTACGGGTCGAACAGGTACAACCCCAGCGGCCCCGACTCGTCGGCGACCTCGTAGGCGCGGACGTCGGCGGAGAACACCGGCACGTCGGGGCGGGCGGTGAACGTCAGCCCGTACAGGTCGGTCGCGGTGGCGAACACCCCGTCGACCAGGACGCGCTCGAGCTCGAACCAGGGTTTGAGCGCCTCGGCGTCCACGGCATACCGCTCGCGCCGCAGCCTCCCGGCGTAGTAGGCCCAGTCCCACGGCTGCAGCGGCCCGTCGTGACCGTCGGCGTGCAGGAGTCCGGTCAGCTCGGCCTCCTCGCGGCGGGCGTTCGCCACGGCGGCCGGGGCCAGCCGGCGCAGCATCCCGACGGCCGCCTCGACGTCGCCGGCCGTCTCGTCGGCCACGACCCAGGAGGCGTGGTCGGCGAACCCGAGCAGTGCGGCCCGTTCGGCGCGCAGGCCCGCGATCCGCAGCAGCACCGCGCGGGTGTCGTGCGCTCCCCCGCGCCCGCCGCGCTGCACCGACGCCTCGTGAACCCTGCGGCGCACCTCCCTGCGCCGCAGCGACTCCAGGACGGGCTGCCCGGTGGGCAGGACGAGCGGGAGCACGAAACCGTCGCCGTCACCGGCCGCGGCCCGGGCGAGTTCGGCCGGGGTCAGCCCGTCGAGGTCGTCGGCCCGCTCGACCCGGACGGCGAGGTCGTTGGTGTCGGCGAGCAGTTCGACGTCGAACGCCGTCGTGAGCTTCGACAGCTCCTCGTTCAGCTCACGCAGCCGGGCCTGCCCGGCCTCGTCGAGCAGCGCGCCGGAGCGGGCGGCGTCGCGGTGCAGCCGGTCCAGCAGCCGCACCTGCTCGGCGTCGAGGTCGGCGGGCGGGTCGGAGTGCAGCAGGCGCACCTTCTCGACCAGCCGCGGGTCGAGCCGCACGGCGTCGTGGTGCGCGGACAACCGCGGGGAGAACTCGGCCTGCACCGCGCGCAGGTCGTCGTCGGCGTCGGTGCCGACGAGGTTGAAGAACACCGCCTCGGCCCGGCCCAGCAACTGCCCGGCCGACTCCAGCGCGTCGAGGAACCGCGCGGCCGGCAGGTCCTGGGCCAGGAGTTCGTCGACCTCGGCCAGGTGCTCGGCCATGCCGGCCTCGAAGGCGGGCGCGTAGTGCTCGACGCGGATCCGGTCGAACGGCGGCACCGCGAACGGCAGGTCGCTCGGGGCGGCGAACGGGTTCGACGGGTCGAGTGTCATGGCCCGATCCTGCCGCACGCCACTGCTGATCGGTGCCCGGAGCTCCTACACCCGGCGGGGAAGGTGAGGCTACCCGTGCTCGCGGATGATCACGCACCGTTCACCGGGCCGCCATCCTCCCGTGGCCTCAGACCCCGCACAGCCTCCCTAGCGTCCGTCCCGCAGGACCGCCTCCCCCGGCGGTCGGCGGCCACCTCCGGCCGCAGCCCCACCCCACGCCACCCTGGAGACCGCACCGTGACGACGGAAGCCTGCCGCCCGACGCTGGAACTGCTGCCCTACGCCCCCGCCGGCCGCCGCAGCCCGATGACCTGCCACTACCGCTGCGCGACCTCGTGCGCGACCCAGGTCCCCAACCGCTCCGCCAACGCCTACTTCGGCGACGTCGTGCGCTCCGCGGTGTCGCGCCGGGGCGTCCTGGCCGGCCTGGTGGGCCTCGGGGTGGCCGGCGCCGCCGTGGCGCAGGCCCAGCCCGCCAGCGCCTTCGGCGGCGGGGACGACGTGAACCTGCTCGCCGACCCCTTCGACCCCGGCCACGTCGTGGACTTCGAGGTCATCGCCCCCGTCCCGGCCGAGGTGGACTCCTTCGACGTGCCCGCGGGCTGGACCTGGGCGCCGCTGATCTCCTGGGGCGACCCGATCCTGCCCGGCGCCCCCGACTTCGACTTCGAGAACCAGACCGCCGAGGCGCAGCTGGGGCAGTTCGGCTACAACAACGACTACACCACCATCGTCCCGCTGCAGGACCCGAACCGGGCCCTGCTGGTGTGCAACAACGAGTACACCAACGAGGAACTGATGTTCCGCGACTGGGTCGACGCCGAGAGCGCCACCGACGAGCAGCTGCGCATCTCGCTCGCCGCCCACGGCATGTCGGTCGTGGAGCTGCGCCGGGCGGACGCGGACTCCCCGTGGGGCTACGTGCGCGGCTCGGACTTCAACCGCCGCATCACCCCGATGACGCCCATGGCGTTCACCGGGCCCGCCGCCGGCGCGAAGGCGCTGCGCACCACGGCCGACCCGGCCGGCCGCACCCCGGTCGGCACCTTCGGCAACTGCGCCGGCGGCACGACGCCGTGGGGCACGGTGCTCTCGGGCGAGGAGAACTTCAACGGCTACTTCTCCTCCCCCGAGGTCGAGGGCGGGCAGAGCGACCGCTACAGCGTCTACGGCAGCACCGGCCGCGCCTGGGAGCGGATCGAGGAGCGCTTCAGCGCCGAGAAGGAGCCCAACGAGGCCAACCGCTTCGGCTGGATCGTGGAGGTCGACCCCTCCGACCCGACCTCCACCCCGCGCAAGCACACCGCCATGGGACGCATGAAGCACGAGGGCGCCACCGTCTCCCTCGCCGCCGACGGCCGCGCCGTGTCCTACATGGGCGACGACGAGCGGTTCGAGTACCTGTACAAGTTCGTCTCCAAGCGCACGTACCGCGAGGGCGACCGCAAGCACAACCTGCGGCTGCTGGAGGACGGCGACCTGTTCGTCGCCGTCTTCGAGGGTGACGGCATCGAGGACGAGCGCTACGACGGCCGCGGCCGCTGGGTGCCGCTGACCCGCGGCGGCCGCTCCGTCGTGCCGGGCATGTCGATCGACGAGGTGCTCGTCAACACCCGCGCCGCCGCCGACGTCGTGGGCGCCACCAAGATGGACCGCCCCGAGGACGTCGAGCGCAACCCCGTCAACGGCCGCGTGTACGTGGCGTGCACCAACAACACCCAGCGCGGCACCCTGGGCAAGGCCGGCGTCGACGAGGCGAACCCGCGCCCGCTGAACAAGGACGGTCACGTCGTCGAGATCGTCGAGGCGCGCGACGACGCGGCGGCCACGGAGTTCTCCTGGAACCTCGTGCTGGTCTGCGGCGACCCGGAGGACCAGAGCACCTACTTCGGCGGTTTCGACCCCGCGCAGGTCTCGCCGATCTCCTGCCCCGACAACGTGGCCTTCGACACCACGGGCAACCTGTGGATCTCCACCGACGGCAACACGCTGGGCTCCAACGACGGCTTGTACGAGGTCGTCGTCGACGGCCCGAACCGCGGTCAGGTGCGGCAGTTCCTGTCCGTGCCGACCGGCGCGGAGACCTGCGGGCCCCTCATCGCCGACGACGGGCGCACCGTGTTCGTGGCCGTGCAGCACCCCGGTGAGATCGACGGCGCGACCATCGACGAGCCGGCCTCCACCTTCCCCTACGACGGGACGGGCCAGCCGCGCCCCTCGGTCGTGCAGGTCCGCCGGGCCTGACCGGACCACCGCACCGGGGCGGTCGGGCGAACCTGCGGCTCCCCGGCCGCCCCGGTGCGTCAGGGGCCGGCGACCAGCGCGTCCACCAGCCGGTCCAGCTCGGCGACGGGATCGGCGGTCAGGCCGCAGTGCACCGGCGAGGTCTGCAGGACCGTCGAGCGGGGCGCGACGAGCCAGCGGAACCTGGCCCCCCTCCCCTCCGCGCTCGCGGCGCCGGACTCCCCGGCGCAGACGGCCTCCAGGGCCCGCAGGTGCCGGGCCACCGCGGCGACGTCGAGGCCGGGGGCCAGGGCCCGCAGCCGGTCGGTGTCCAGCACGGTGCGGGCCGCCAGGTGCTCGCGCGAGCGGCACCACAGCACCACGCCGGCGTTGACGAACTCCCCCCGGTCCACGCGCGGGACGACGCGGACGACGGCGTACTCGAAGACGTCCAGCTCAGCCACGGGACGCCTCCCCCTGCGAGTCCTGCACGCGTTGCAGGTCGGCGACCCAGGTGTCGGAGGCCAGCCGGCCGGTGAACCAGTCGAGGTAGGCGGTGCGGACGGCACCCGCGTCCTCGAAGCCGGGCTCGCCCTCCAGCCAGCCGTCGGGGACCTCGTCCACGACGGCCCGGAGCACCTGCGGCGTCAGCGCCGCCGCGCACCCGGGGGCGACGTCGGCCAGCGGCGCGGCGGTGGGCAGCAGCAGGTGGTCCTCGGCGTGCCGCAACGGACGCTGCGTGCTGGCCGCGGCGCGGGCCCAGTCGTGGTGGAAGTACAACGCGGCGCCGTGGTCGATCAACCAGGGCCTGCCGCCCCACCACAGCGAGTTGGGGTTGCGCCAGGACCGGTCGACGTTGAGGACGAAGCCGTCGAACCACAGCACCTTCGCCGCCCACCCGGGGTCCACGGGGTCGACGGCCGGGTCGAAGGACAGGGCGCCGGGCAGGAAGTCCATCCCGAGGTTGGCCCCCGGGGAGCGCAGCAGCAGGTCCTGCACCTCCTCGTCCGGCTCGCCGCGGCCGATGACGGGGTCGACGTGGGCGACGACCAGCTCGGGGACCTCCAGGCCGAGGACCCGGGCGATCCCGGCGGCCAGGACCTCGGCGACCAGCACCCGCCGGCCCTGACCGGCGCCGTGGAACTTCACCACGTAGGTGCCCAGGTCGTCGGCCTCGCACACCCCCGGCAGGCTCCCGCCCTCGCGCAGCGGCACGACGTAGCGGGTGGCGGTCACGGAGCGGAGCACCTGCCGATCCTCGCACCCCGGTGGCTGCGCAGGTTCCGGGCGGGTCCCCAGCTGTCTCCCAGGAACCGGGAGGACACTGTCGCGCGTGAGATCTGCGAGCTCTGCCCCGGAAGCCCGGCTGCTCGTCGTGGACGACGAGCCGAGCATCCGCGAACTGCTGGCCACCAGCCTCCGCTTCGCCGGGTTCGAGGTCGCCGCCGCGGCCGACGGGGCCGAGGCGCTCAAGCTCGCCGAGGACTTCCGCCCCGACCTCGTCGTCCTCGACGTCATGCTCCCGGACCTGGACGGCTTCACCGTGACGCGCAAGCTGCGCGAACGCGGCCGCCCGGTGCCGGTGCTGTTCCTCACCGCCCGCGACGACACCGCCGACAAGGTCGCCGGGCTGACCGTCGGCGGCGACGACTACGTGACGAAACCCTTCAGCCTGGAGGAGGTCGTGGCCCGCATCCGCGCGGTGCTGCGCCGCACGGGCGCCGCGGCCGGGCCGGACACCGGCCGGCTGGTGTTCCACGACCTGGAGCTCGAGGAGGACTCTCACGAGGTGCGCCGCGCCGGGCGCGAGGTGGAACTGTCCCCCACCGAGTTCAAACTGCTGCGCTACCTGATGCTCAACCCCAACCGGGTGCTGTCGAAGGCGCAGATCCTGGACCACGTGTGGGACTACGACTTCAACGGCGAGGCCGGGATCGTGGAGTCCTACATCTCCTACCTGCGCCGCAAGCTGGACACCGAGGGCCTCGAACCCCTCATCCACACCAAGCGCGGCGTCGGGTACGTGCTGCGCGTCCCGCAGACGGCGGGATGAACCGCCTCACGGGACGGTTGCGGGCGGCCCGCCACCGGGTGCTGGCCGCCGAGGCGCACCTGCCTCTGCGGGTGCGGCTGCTGGTCATCGTCGTGCTGCTGCTGCTGATGGCGATGAGCGTCACGAGCCTGGTCTCGCTGCAGCTGCTGCAGAACAACCTGCGCGACCAGGTCGACGAGCAGCTCGTGAACAAGGGCAAGGTCGCCGTCGAGAGCGCCTTCCCCACCTTCAACCAGAGTCAGCCGAACCTGCTGCTGTCGGACTACTACGTGGAGTTCGCCGACACCGACGGCGGCAACGCGCTGCCGGTGTGCGCCCGCGCCGCGGGGAACACCTGCGCCGAGGCGCCTGCGCTGCAACGGCTCACGGCGGAGTTCGTCGCCGCCCGCCAGGGTGAGCCGTTCACGGTGGCCGACTCCGACGGCGGTGATCCGTGGCGGGTGCTGGTGTTCACCGCGCGGGTCTCGGGCACGGCCACCCAGCTGAACATCGCCGTCGCGCTGCCGTTGTCGGGCGCCAGCCGGACGCTGTCGGACTTCCGGGTCGTGGCGCTGGCGGTGTCGCTGGGGGTGCTGCTGCTGGGCGCGTTCTTCGCCGCGCTGGCGATCCGGCGCAGCTTCCGGCCGCTGGACGACATCGAGCGCACGGCCTCGGCGATCGCCGGCGGCGACCTGTCCCGCCGTGTCCCGGACGCCCCGCAGGGCACCGAGATCGGCCGGCTGTCGACGGCGCTGAACACCATGCTCAGCCAGATCGAGTCCTCCTTCCGGGCCCAGCAGCGCTCGGAGGAGCAGATGCGCCGGTTCGTGGCCGACGCCAGCCACGAACTGCGCACGCCGCTGGCGGCGATCCGCGGTTTCGCCGAGCTGTACCGGCAGGGCGCGGTGCGCGAACCCGACGACGTCGCGCACGTCATGGGCCGCATCGAGGGCGAGTCGACGCGGCTGGGCAGGCTGGTGGAGGACCTGCTGGCCCTGGCCCGCCTCGACGAGGCGCAACGGGCCCGCACGGTGCACCGCGAACCCGTCGACCTGGCCGTGGTGGCCTCCGACGCCGTGCACGACGCCCGCGCCCTGGCCCCCGACCGCACCGTGCGGCTGACCGGTCTGCACGACGGCGTCGGGCCGAACTCCGCGCTCGTGCTGGCCGACGAGGCCGGGATGCGCCAGGTGCTGACGAACCTCCTGGCCAACGCGGTGCACCACACACCGGCGGGTTCGCCGATCGAGGTGGCGGTGGGCCGCGCCCAGGGGCCGTCCGGACCGGAGTCGGTCGTGGAGGTCCGCGACCACGGCACCGGTCTGAGCCCGGAACAGGCCGAGCGGGTGTTCGAGCGGTTCTACCGGGTCGACTCCTCGCGCCGGCGCGGCACCGGCGGCGGGTCGGGGCTGGGGCTGGCGATCGTGGCGACCATCGTCGACGTGCACGGCGGCACGGTCTCCGTCGCGCCGACCCCCGGCGGCGGCGCCACGTTCCGCGTCCGCTTCCGCGCCGAGGCGCCGGCCGGGGCCGACGCCGACGCCGACGCCGACGAGCAGGTCGCCGACATTCACAGCTAGGTTCCAGGCAGTTCCGGGTTGGCCTGCAGCGCGAGGGCCGTTACTGGTGGTGTACCCACCACCCCGACCTCCAACTCGCAGAGGTGAGCAAGGATGAACGGCCCCGACGAGCGCCACACTCCCCACGACAACGGCTACCCCTCGTCCGGGGTGGTCTCCACCCAGGCCCGCGGCAACGACGGCACGCAGGGCCAGGGTGACGCCCCGGCCCCGCCGCAGTCGTGGGACTGGAACCAGGGCGCCTACGGGCAGCCCACCCAGCAGTTCCCCGCGCAGCAGGGCCAGCAGTACGGCCAGCGCGACCCGTGGGCCACCCCCGGTGGCCCGACCCCGCCGCACGGCGGTGACGAGGGCGGTGGTGGTGGCGGCGGCGGGCGTCGCGGACCCCGCCGCCCGGGGTGGTTCGGTGTCGTCGGCGTCGCCGTGGCCAGCGCCGTCGCGGCCAGCGCGCTGACCGCCGGCCTGGTCGGCGCCTTCGGCCAGGACACCTCCGCCGACGGCGGCACCACGCCGAGCAGCTCCAGCAGCGCCCAGATCCAGGGCGTCAGCGAGACGACCGTGAACTGGCAGGCCGTGGTCAGCGCCGTGGCCCCCAGCGTGGTCTCGGTGACCGTGACCGGTCAGTCCGGTGAGGCCGAGGGTTCCGGCATCGTCTACGACACCTCCGGGTACGTCGTGACGAACAACCACGTGGTCTCCGGTCTGGGCACCGGCGCGCAGATCACCGTGACGCTCTCGGACGGCCGGGAGTACGCCGCGGCGATCAAGGGCACCGACGCCGCGACCGACCTCGCGGTGCTCCAGCTGACGGACCCGCCGAGCGACCTGAAGGCCGCCACCTTCGCCGACTCCGACGACGTCGTCGCCGGGCAGGCCGTCATGGCCCTGGGCAACCCGCTGGGCCTGTCCGGCAGCGCGACCACGGGCATCGTCTCGGCGCTGAACCGGCCGGTGCTGACCACGAGCGAGGACTCCTCGCAGTCCCAGGACCCGTTCGCCCAGCAGTTCGGTCAGCAGCAGACGACCGGTGAGACCGCGGCGACCAATGCGATCCAGACCGACGCCGCCATCAACCCGGGCAACTCCGGCGGGGCGCTGCTGGACTCCTCCGGCAAGGTGATCGGCGTCAACTCCTCGATCGCCTCGCTCAGCTCGGCGTCGTCCTCCAGCCAGTCCGGCAGCATCGGCCTGGGGTTCGCGATCCCGTCGAACGAGGTGAAGATGATCGCCGACCAGCTCATCGAGAACGGCACGGCGCAGCACGCCTGGCTCGGGGTCAGCATGTCCGAGCAGTCGGCGACCGCGACCGTGGGCGAGGAGACCCGTCAGGGTGCCGCGGTGGCCGAGGTCACCAGCGGCTCCCCCGCCGCCGAGGCCGGCGTCCAGGCCGGTGACGTGATCACCGCGGTCGACGGTCAGTCGATCGACGGGTACGAGTCGCTGACCGCCACGATCCGCGGCAAGGCCGTCGGCAGCACGGTGGAGCTCACCGTGGTGCGCGACGGCGCCGAGCAGACGCTGAAGGCCTCGCTGACGGCGCGCGCGGAGAACTGACCGGTGCCGCGAGACCCCGCTCCCCTCCCGGGGGGCGGGGTCCTCGCGGCTGGGGGTGCCGTCAGCCTTCCGGACGCAGCAACGGGGTCCACCACCGGGCCGGCAACCGCTCGTGCCACCGGTCCGGCACCGGGCCGCCGGGGGCGGTGACACCGTCGTGGCGCAGCTCCCAGCCCCCGGCCGTGCGCCACCAGGTGCGGCGGAACCCCACGACGGAACCCCGCAGCGCCTCCACGACGGGCAGGTCGCCGTCGGTGCCCAGGACGAGCCGACCGCCCTCGACGACCACCGCGCGGTGCACCCCGTGCGGGAACGGCACCGCGGCGGCACGCACGACGTCGACGCGGCGGCCGTCGACGACCGTCGTGCTGAGCACCTTCTCCCCACGCCGCTTCGGTGTGCGCAGGCCGGCCGCCCGGACCCGGCGCAGCAGTTCGCGGGTCGTCACGAGTTCGGCGCCGAGCTCGACGGCGACGGGGACGAGTTCGTCCGGGACGTCGTAGTGGTCGCCCTCGAACGCCCGCCGGTGCACGCCGAGCCGGCCGGCGAAGTCGTGCAGTTCGGCGGTGGAGCAGTCGCTGGCCAGGTGCGACCACCAGCGCCCGTGCGCGGGAACGCGGGCGGTGTCGACCAGGACGGTCACGAGCAGGCCCCGGAGGGCGTCCGTACGTGCACAGGCACCGGCCCGGCCCCGGACGGGACCTCCACTGTGGACAACGCGACTGCTCCCTCCGCCGGCGACCTACGTTCCTCGGGTGCCGGCGGTCGCGTCCGGCGCCGTCAGCAGTCGAGTCCGCGGGACCACCCGCGGGAAGGAGGGTCCCATGAGCCGGTTCGAGGTCGACAGCGCACGCGTGGAGCAGGCCAGTTCGGCGGTGGCCACGTCGGCGGGGAACCTCGCCACCGAGGTGGACAGCATGATGCGGCACCTGCTGGACCTGGAGTCGTGCTGGAAGGGGCAGGCCGCCAGCGGCTTCCAGGCGCTGTCGGCGCAGTGGCGGGTCACCCAGGAACGGGTGCGCCTGTCGCTGGAGGAGATCCAGCGGGCACTGGCCCAGGCGGGGCGGCAGTACGCCGACGTCGAGTCGGCCAACGCGCGGATGTTCGCGTCCTGAGCCACAGTGGTCCGGATGCACCGAAGGCCCCGCCACCGTGGCGGGGCCTTCGGTCTCACCCGGTCGGCTCAGGCGGCTCGGGACAGCGGCGCGTACGCCCCGGCGATGCTCCAGCGCATCTCCAGGTGCGGGCGGCCGGACGAGTCCCGGACGGTCACCCACTGCATGACGGGCTTGGCGTCCACACCCCGCGTGGTCGTCGTTCCGAAGTCGTTCATGTGCCACCTCCTGTTCATCTTGCGTTCACCTTAGCCCATCGACCGGATCATGACCAACCTTTGACGCGATTCACTCGCTGTGACACAGAACACACGCACGATCACCGAGAGGGGGTGGTCCCTCCGTGGCGACTTACCCTGGCCGCGTGAGCACCGTCGACCTGGGCCTTCCGCGCCTGCGCAGAGCGGGTACCGCGCCGTCGACGGACCACCGCTTCGCCGCCGGCCCGCTGCTGGACCAGCACGGACGGACGGCACGGGACCTGCGGGTCTCCCTGACCGACCGCTGCAACCTGCGCTGCCACTACTGCATGCCTCCCGAGGGCCTTCCCTGGCTGGAGCGCAGCCGCGTCCTCGACGACGAGGAGGTCATCCGCCTGGTCCGCCTGGCGGTGCGGGACCTGGGCGTCACCGAGATCCGCTTCACCGGCGGGGAGCCGTTGCTGCGCAAGGGTTTGGAGGACATCGTCGCGGCGGTGACGCGGCTGCGGACACCGGACGGGACGCCGGTCTCCACCTCCCTGACGACCAACGGCATCGGCCTGGCGCGGCGGGCGGCCGGGCTCGCCGCGGCCGGCCTGACCCGCGTCAACGTCTCCCTGGACACCCTGCGGGCCGACCGCTTCGCCCGCATCACCCGACGAGACCGGCACGCCGACGTCCTGGCGGGGCTGGCCGCGGCCACCGACGCCGGCCTGGCCCCGGTCAAGGTGAACGCCGTGCTGCTGCGCGGCACCAACGACGACGAGGCCGCCGACCTGCTGCGCTGGGCACTGGCG
This sequence comes from Kineococcus deserti, assembly GCF_050871945.1. Taxonomy (NCBI): domain Bacteria; kingdom Bacillati; phylum Actinomycetota; class Actinomycetes; order Kineosporiales; family Kineosporiaceae; genus Kineococcus; species Kineococcus deserti. The sequence continues at coordinate 157,382 of NZ_JBJLSI010000002.1, forward strand.
CACGGGTACCGGTTGCGGTTCATCGAGCAGATGCCGCTGGACCCGCACGGCACCTGGCAACGCGACGACATGGTGACGGCCGAGGAGATCCTCGCTGCGCTGCAACGGGAGTTCACCCTGGCCCCCCGCCCGGGCAGCGCCCGGGGCGCCGCCCCCGCCGAGACGTGGGACGTCCTGCGGGCAGGTGCCCGGGTCGGTGACGTCGGCGTCATCGCCTCGGTCACCCGCCCGTTCTGCGGCGACTGCGACCGCACCCGGCTGACCGCCGACGGGCAGGTGCGCACGTGCCTGTTCTCCACCTCCGAGACCGACCTGCGCGACGCGATGCGCTCGGGGGCCGACGACGCCACGCTCGCCGCGACGTGGCGGGCCGCGATGTGGGGCAAGCTGCCCGGCCACGACATCGACGACCCGGACTTCCTGCACCCGACCCGGCCGATGAGCTCGATCGGCGGGTAGCAGGTGTGGACGTGAACGGAAGGTGAACGAGATGGTGACGGTGCTCGTCCGGTTCTTCGCCGGGGCCGCCGCCGCGGCCGGCCACGAGGAGGAGGAGGCCGCGCTCGGCCAGGACCAGACCCTCGGCACGCTCGTGGACGAGTTGTCGCAGCGCTCCCCCGCGCTGGCCCGGGTGCTGGCGGCCTCGAGCTACCTCGTCGACGGCGTCGCCGCCCGCCGTGAGGACGTCCTGGCCGACGGCACCACCCTGGACGTCCTGCCTCCCTTCGCCGGCGGCTGACCGGCCCCGCCCACTCGATCACGGGGCCGCCCCCTCCCGTGATCAAGCACTTCGGTGATCAAGCACTTCGGTGATCAAGCACGAGGCGAGCAGGTGAGGCGGGCGATCGAGCCGGCCAGGTGCACCCGCATCGCCGCGCGCGCGGTCTCGGGGTCCGCCCGCTCCAGCGCGGCCACGACGGCGTCGTGCTCGGCCACGACGTCCAGCACCCCCGAGGACCCGCCGCGCAACCGCGCCGACGGCATGGCGATCATCGGCTCGCCCAGGGTGGCGAGCAGGTCGACGACGTAGCGGTTGCCCGAGGCCGCGGCGACGGCGGCGTGGAAGCGGAAGTCGGCGGCCACGGCGTCGGAGGGGTGGTCGGCCACGGCCGCGAACCCCTTCGCCGCGCGCTGCACGGCCGCGAGCTGGTCGGGGCCGCGACGGGTGGCGGCCAGCGCCGCGGCCTCGGTCTCCACGGCGAGCCGGAACTCCAGCAGTTCGACGCGGTCGGCGGCCGAGCGCAGCCGGTCGACGTCGATCCCGAACGCCTGCCCGCTGGGCCGGGCCAGCACGAACGACCCGCGGCCGCGGTGGGTCTCGACGAACCCGGCCGCCTGCAGCCGGGACATCGCCTCGCGCACCACGGTGCGGCTCACGCCGAACTCCTCGACGAGCTCGCTCTCCGAGGGCACCGGCCGGCCGGGGGCGAGCTCGCCCTCGACGATGCGGGCGCGCAGGACGTCGACGAGCGCCTGGGTGCGGGTGGTCACGAGACGGTCCTCACGAGACGCCGAACTCCACGCTGTCCGTCGTCCACGCCCGCGCCTGCCCGGTGAGGGTGAACCCCAGGCCCGGCCGGTCGGGGACGAGCATCCGCCCGTCCTTCGTCTCCAGCCGCTCCTCGAACAGCGGGTTGAGCCACTCGAAGTGCTCGACCCACGGCTCGCGCGGGTAGGTGGCGGCCAGGTGCAGGTGGATCTCCATCGCGAAGTGCGGGGCGAGGTCGAGGCCGGCCTGGTCGGCGATGGTCGCCAGCCGCAGGAACGGGGTGATGCCGCCGATGCGCGGGGCGTCGGGCTGGATGACGTCGGCCGAGCGGTGCTCGACCAGCGCGAGGTGCTCGCCGACGCTGGAGAGCATCTCCCCCGTCGCGACGGGGGTGTCCAGGGCGCGGGCGAGGTCGGCGTGCCCGACGGCGTCGTAGGCGTCGAGGGGTTCCTCGATCCAGACCAGGTCGAATTCCTCCAGCGCCCGCCCCATCCGCAGCGCCGAGGTGCGGTCCCACTGCTGGTTGGCGTCGACCATGAGCGGGACGCCGGCGCCGAGGTGCTCGCGCACGGCGCCGACCCGGCGCAGGTCCTCGCGCTGGTCGGGCTGGCCGACCTTGACCTTGATGCCGCCGATCCCCGCCGCGAGCGACTCGTCGGCGCGCGCCACGACCTCCTCCAGCGGGGCGTGCAGGAAACCGCCGGAGGTGTTGTAGCAGCGGACCGAGTCGCGGTGGGCGCCCAGCAGCTTGGCCAGCGGCAGCCCGGCCCGTTTGGCCTTGAGGTCGTACAGCGCGATGTCGATGGCCGCGATCGCCTGTGTCGCAACACCACTGCGCCCCACCGACGCGCCGGCCCACAGGAGTTTGGTGTAGACCTTGTCGATGTCGTTGGGGTCCTCGCCGATCAGCCGGTCGCCCACCTCGCGGGCGTGGGCGTACTGGGCCGGACCGCCGGCGCGCTTGGAGTAGCTGAAACCCGTCGCCGAGAAACCCTGCTCGGTGCTGATCTCGGCGAAGAGGAACACGATCTCGGTCATGGGCCGCTGGCGGCCGGTGAGGACCTTGGCGTCGCTGATCGCCGTGGCCAGCGGCAGCGTCGCGGTGGACAGCTTCACGTGCCGGATGCGGTCGGGCACGTACGCGGTCGGGGTGCGGACCGGGTGGGTGTCGGTGAGGGTCACGGGTTCTCCTGACGGCGGGCTCCGTTGCTGCGGTCAGCACTCATCGTACAAGTGCCCGCACTTGTCCTACAAGAAGGGTGCGGGGTCGAAGCTGCCGTTGCGGCGGCGGAACTCCGTGGCGGTGTCCGGCCACAGCAGCGTCAGCCGGCCGGTGCGCTCGTCGACGTACCAGCTCGAGCACCGTCCCCGCAGCCACACCGAGGCCCCCGCCATCGCGTCGATCTGCGCCGTGTACGCCTGCTGCGCCGCCAGGCTCACCTCCAGCGGGCCGCCGACGGTCTCGAGGTGCTCCAGCGCCCCCAGCAGGTACCCCAGCTGGCTCTCGATGACGTGCACCGCCGAGTTGTGCCCCAGGCTCGCGTTCGGACCGTCCAGGACGAAGAGGTTGGGGAACCCGTGCACGACGGTCGAGGCGTGCGAGACCATCCCGTCGGCCCACGCCTGCGCCAGCGACACCCCGTCCCGGCCGGCGACCCGCTCGGCGTAGGGCTGGCGGGTGGAGTGGAACCCCGTCGCCAGCACCAGCGCGTCCAGGGCGTGCCGCGAACCGTCGCCGGCCTCCACCAGCCCGGGCCCGACCGAGCTCACCGCGGCGGGCACCAGCGTGGCCTCCGGGCCGGTCAGGGCCGGGTAGAACTCGTCGGACAGCAGGACGCGCTTGCAGCCGATCTCGTAGTCCGGCGTGAGCGCCGCCCGCAGCGCCGGGTCGCCGACCTGCGCGGCCAGGTGCTCGCTCGCCTTGCGCCGCAGTGCGTCCAGGGCGTCGGGGACGAGCCGGCGGGCGGCCAGCCCGCGTTCCATGTCGGCAAACGTCCGCGCCCGGTCGGCCGCCTGCACACCCGGGTCGCGGGCGAACAGCGCCAGTTCCCCGGGTTCGTAGGCGCGGTCCTGGCGCGGCACGATCCAGGCGGCACTGCGCTGGAACACCGTCACGTGCGCGGCGCGGCCGACCAGCTGCGGCACGACCTGCACGGCCGAGGCGCCGGTTCCGACGACCCCCACCCGCAGCCCCGCCAGGTCGACGTCGTGGTCCCACCGCGCGGTGTGAAACACCGGGCCGCCGAACTCCTGCAGCCCCGGCAGGTCGGGGATCCGCGGCGCGGTCAGCCGGCCGGCGGCCAGCACGAGCACCTGCGCCGTGACCGGCCCCGTCGTCGTCTCCAGCCGCCACCGCCCGCCGGACCAGCGGGCGGCCAGCACCTCGCAGCCCAGCCGGAGGTTGCCCGCGACCTCGGCCGCCCGCTCGCGCAGGTACTGCTGGATCTCCGCGCCGGGGGCGAACACGCGCGACCAGTCGGGTTTGGGCGCGAAGGAGAACGAGTACAGGTGCGAGGGGACGTCGCAGGCGACCCCGGGGTAGGTGTTGTCCCGCCAGGTGCCGCCGACCTGCGCGGCCCGTTCGAGGACGACGAAGTCGCGCCGGCCGCTGCGGGCCAACCGCAGCGCCGCTCCCAGCCCGGCGAACCCGGCCCCGACGACCGCGACCTCGACGTGGGTCACGCAGGAACGCCGTACCGGGTCGTGCGCTGCCGCAGCGGCCGGCCGAGCCGGTCCGCGAGCGCCGCGGCCGCCTCCGGGCTCAGCGTCGTGCCGGCCTCCTGCCCGGCGGCGGGGTCGAGCTCGCCGTCGAGCAGCAACCCCCCGAGGTCGTCGGCGCCCCCGGCCAGCAGCTGCTCCACGAGACCGGGGGGATGCTTGGGCCAGGCGGCCTGCACGTGGTCGACCGATCCGTCCAGCAGCAGCCGGGCGACGGCGTGCAGGGCCCGGACCGCGCGCGGCGAGGGGCCGGCCGGGGAGGGCATGGCGATGAACTCGGTGATCCCCCGCGTCCGCCGCCCGATCGTGGCGAGCAGCCGCAGGTGCGCCACCTGCTGGGCGGGGGTCTCGGGGCCGCCGTGGACGATGACGGAGGTGGAGGTCAGGCCGAGCGAGTGCGCGGTGGTGAGCACCTCGACCCACCGGGCCACGGGCAGGTCGGGAACGCCCCCGTTCAACAGCGTGCGCACGTCGTCGTCGAGGACCTTGGCGGCCGTGCCGGGCACCGACCCCAGACCGGCGTCGCGGGCCGCTGTGAGGAACTCCCGCACCGAGGAGCCGCGGCGGTCGGCGGCCTCGAGGACCTCCGGCACCCGGAAGGCGTGCAGGTGGATGCCGGGTGCGGCCTGCGCCACGGCCCGCACCAGCTCCAGGTACCCCTCCGGCCCGGCCGCGGCGGGCACGGGTCCCTGCACGCAGACCTCGGTGGCGCCCAGGGCCGCGGCCTCGGCCACCAGGGCCCGGACGTGGCCGAGGTCGGCGCCGACGCGGGTGCCGTCGAGGTTGCGGTTGACCACGAAGGTGACGTCGTCGCCCACCCGGGCCCGGCGCACGTCGTCGGCCAGGTGCGCGAGCCGTTCCAGGTCGGCCCCGTCGGCGGCGAGCAGGGCGACCGCCTGCTCGTCGGTCAGCGAGGAGTGGTCGTGCTCCGCGACCTCTAGGACGGCCTCGAGAGCGGTCTCGGGAGCGGCCTCGGGAGCGGTGCGGACTGGCGGGACGGACACCGCAGGAGGCTAACGCCCGGCCCGCGGGTCAGGGGCAGGCGACCCACTCCGACGTGCCGTCGGTGAAGTGCTGGTGCTTCCAGACCGGCAGCCGGTCCTTGACCTCGTCGACGAGCCGGGCGCACGCCGCGAACGCCTCACCCCGGTGCGCCGCGGAGACGGCGACGGCCAGCGCCACGTCCCCGACGGCGAGGTGCCCCAGCCGGTGGCTGACGGCGACCGCGTCGACGTCGACCCCGGCGGTCACCTCGGCGACGACGGCGGCCAGGACGGCGGCGGCGCTGGGGTGGCCCACGTACTCCAGTTCGCGCACCCCCCGGCCGTGGTCGTGGTCGCGGACCACCCCGGCGAACGTGACGACCGCTCCGGCGGCGGCGTCGCCCACGAGCGCGGCGTGCTCGGTGACGTCGAGGGGTCCGGTGCCCACCGCGGTCCGGACGACCCGGCGGGCGGGGACGGTCAGCCGCGACGAGTCGATCTCCACACCAGCAGGGTAGGTGTTCCCGTGAGGGCGGGCGTGGGGGAGACTCCCCCGGTGACGCACGTGAGCGGCTGGCGGATCGTCGTGCCCGTCAAGGGCGGCGACGAGGCGAAGAGCCGGCTGGCGCTGCCCCCGCCCACGCGTCGCTCGCTGGCGCTGGCGATGGCGCTGGACTCCCTGGCCGCGTGCGTGGCCACGCCCGGGGTAGGTCTGGTGGTCTGCGTCAGCGACGACGTGCAGGTGCTGCACGCGGCGCGCGCGATCGGCGCGGTCACCGTCTCCCCCGGCCGCCCGGGTCTGGCGCAGGCCATCGACGCGGGCCTGGCCGGGCTGGACCGCGGCCCGACGGCCGTCCTGCTCGGCGACGTGCCCGCCCTGCGCCCGGCCGACCTGGCGCTCGCGCTGGCCGAGGCGCAGCCGCCCGGGCCGCTGCTGGTGACCGACGCGGAAGGGTCGGGCAGCGTCCTGCTGGCCGACACCGAGGGCCGGTTGCCGCACCGCTTCGGACCGGGTTCGGCCGCCCGGCACCTGGCCGCCGGGGCGCGTGCGCTGCCGGCCCCGGTGCCCTCGCTGCGCCGCGACGTGGACACCGTCGACGACCTGACCGACGCCCTGGACCTCGGGGTCGGTCCGCACACCCGCGGCGTGCTGGCCGACTCCCCCCGATGACCCTCCCCGGAAGAAGGCTCGTGAGCGATCTGCTGCCCTCCCCCCGCCGCCGGCACGCCGCCCCGGCCGAACGCGAACCCTCGCGGGCGCAGCTGTCCCGGGCGCTGGACGCGGCCGCCGCCGGCGCCCTGGGCCGCGCCGACGCCGAGGTCCTGCTGCACAGCCGCGGCGAGGACCTGCAGGCCCTGTGCGCCCTGGCGCGCCCGGTCCGCGACGAGGCCCTCGCCCGCGCCGGGCACCCGGGGGTCATCACCTACTCGCGCAAGGTGTTCGTCCCGATCACCCGGTTGTGCCGGGACCGGTGCCACTACTGCACGTTCGCCACCGTGCCCGGGCGGTTGCCGGTGCTGTTCCTGTCCGAGGACGACGTCCTGGCGATCGCCCGCGACGGCGCCGCGATGGGCTGCAAGGAGGCGCTGTTCACCCTCGGCGACGCCCCGGAGGACCGGTGGCCGCAGGCCCGCGCCTGGCTGACCGAACGGGGTTTCGGCTCGACGATGGAGTACGTGCAGCACCTGGCGCGCCGGGTCCTGGACGAGACGGGACTGCTGCCGCACCTGAACCCCGGCGTCATGTCGCTGGAGGCGCTGACGGCCTCCCGGCCGCTGGCCCCCTCGATGGGCATGATGCTGGAGACGACCTCGCGCCGGCTGTGGACCGAACCCGGGCAGGTGCACCACGGCTCCCCCGACAAGGACCCCGAGCTGCGGATGCGGGTGCTGCGCGACGCCGGCCGCGCCCGCGTCCCGTTCACCTCCGGGATCCTCGTCGGGATCGGCGAGACCTACGCCGAGCGCATCGACTCGATCCTGGCGATCGAGGACGTGATCGAGGAGTTCGACGGCATCCAGGAGGTCATCGTCCAGAACTTCCGCGCCAAGGACGACACCGCCATGCGCGGCGAGGCCGACCTGGAGCACCCCGAGTACGTGGCCACGATCGCCGTCGCCCGGCTCCTGCTGGGTTCCGGGGTCTCGCTGCAGGCCCCGCCGAACCTGTCCGAGCCGGGACAGCGCGAGCAGCTGCTGGCCGCCGGCGTCGACGACTGGGGCGGGGTGTCACCGCTGACGCCGGACCACGTCAACCCCGAACGCCCCTGGCCGCAGCTGGAGGACCTCGCGCAGACCACCCGCGCGGCGGGTCTCCGGCTGGCCGAACGGCTCACCGCCCACCCGAGGTTCGTGCTGGACGCGCTGGCGGGCAACGACACCTGGATCGCCCCCGAACTGCACGGGGCCGTCGCGGCGCTCGCCGACCCCGCGACGGGGCTGGCGTGGGAGTCGGCGCGCCCGAAGGGACGGATCAGCTCGTGAGCCTGGAGGTCCCGCCGCCCAGCGACGCCGAGGTGGCCATGGCCCGGTTCGTCGCCGAGCAGCTCGTGCCCGACGGCCGCCCGGAGATCGAGGAGTTCCTCAACCGCGACGAGACCCTGTCGCTGGACGTGCTCACCGCGGTCGACGCCCCGTCGCCGGGTTTCACGTCCGTCTCGACGCTGTCGCTGCACCGGTACCCCAACCTCGTGGGCGCCACGGACGTCCGGATCGAACTCGTGACGGTCCTCGAGGGCGTCGAACGGCACTTGGCGACGGGGCTGCTGGTGGCGTCGGCGTTCGCGGCCGTCGGCGAGGCGTGGCCGTTGTCGCCGGGCACGGTGCTGCCCGGCATCGTCGCCGACCTGCTGGGCGGCCGGGCCCCGCACCTGCTGTTCACCGCCCCCGGCAACTTCGCGCACCTGTCCCGCTACCCCCTGGAACCGGAGTTGGACGTGCACTGGCTGCAGGCCGTCCCGGTGCACGAGAGCGAACGGGCGTTCCTCACCGAGCGGGGCCTGGACGCGCTGGAGGAACTGCTGGTGGGGGCGGAGTTCTACGACGTGGACCGGCCGCCCGTGGTGTGAGCCGGCCCGCCGCGCGGGCGCGGCGGGCTCGCCCATGCGGCCCCGGCCCGGGCCGCAACCCGGCGGGTGCCACGGCCGCTCAGCCGTCCTGCAGCGCCGTCACGAGGTCGTCCTCGCCGACCTGTTCCAGCGCCACCAGGTAGGCCAGGTACCCGTCGGAGTGGGCGACGCCGAAGAACCCCCCGCCGGCCCTGCGCCAAGACGGCGCTCTCGTCCCCCAGGTCTTCGCAGGCGACGGCGAGGATCTGCCCCGACGGGGGCTCCGCGTCGCCGAACCGCTTGCGGTCGGCCCCGGTGAAGGGCGCTCCCAGGCGAACGCCTTGCCGCCGACGGTCCAGGACCGGCCGTGGCGTCGGGCTCCCTCCTCGGCCCCGGGCAGCGCGAGCGCCACCCGGGCCACGTCCTCGGAGGTCGGCACGTCCGGTGCTCCTCTCGAACGGGGTCGGTGGCGGTCGGTCAGGCGGTGAGGCCGATGCGGTCGGTGAAGGCGTTGGCGATCCTGCGCCGCGGGTCGTGCCGGGCGACCAGCGCCCGGGCGTCCTCCCACCGCGGGTACGACCCGATCACCCGGTTGACCGACGTCCCTGGCCAGTGCACCTAGTGCTGGTCGCGGTGCTCGGTCTCGGCGATGCGCTCCTGAAGCGCGTCGTCGTTGAACTCCTCGGCGCGCGCGGTCTCCGGTGCGTGCGCGCCGGTGGCCGGGGCGGTGCCGGCCACCCGTTCCCGATCCAGGGACTCGGCGGCCGCGGCCTTCGCCTCGCCCTCGGCCTTGCGCTCCCCCAGCTTCGAGGCCGCGGCCGCGGCCGCGCCGACCGTCGCGGCGACCCCGGCGGCGATGCCGGCCTTGGCCCCGCCGCTCAGGCCCTCGGTGGGCACGGCGATGCCGCTGACGGCGATCTGCTCGGCCATCGCCTTGACCTTCGCCCCGGCGGTGCGCTCCACGCCGAGGTTGGTCTCCAGCAGGGCCACCACGGGCGCCGCACCGCGGGCGCGGGCGTGCAGGAGCAGCGTCTCGTAGACGGCCTGCTCGTGGTACTCGGTCTCCAGCGCGCCGGCGAGGATGACGGCGTCGACGAGGGAGTCGTCGGTCTTCTTCAGGGTCGCCTCGGCCTCGGCGGCGAGCGCCTTGGTGACCGGGCACGGGGAGTCGTCGACCTCCTCGCCCAGCAGGGCGAAGCACTGCTCGACCACCTGGATCTGCTGCCGGGTCTCCTCTGCGTGCTCGGCCAGCAACTGCTTCAGCTCCGGGCGGCGGGCGGACTCCTGGAGGTCCCCCAGCATCGCCAGGGTGTCCTTCTCCATGGTGAGGGCTGCCCCCAGCTTGTAGCTGAAGATCTCCTCGGGGGTGCTCAGACGGTCGAACATCGTGCGCTCCTTCGCGATCGGCGTCCTGGTCCGTGGCCAATCTGGCACGGTCGGGACGCTCCCGCCGCCGGGAGCACCGGCCCCCGGGCGTTGGACGCCGGAACGCCACGAGGGCGGCCCTCCGGTGGGAGGACCGCCCTCGCGGGTGGTGCTGGGTACTACCAGGAGCTGGCGGGACTCAGAAGTCCATGCCGCCCATGCCACCGTCGCCGGCCGGGGCCGCAGCGGCCTTCTCCGGCTTGTCGGCGATGACGGCCTCGGTGGTGAGGAAGAGCGCCGCGATGGAGGCGGCGTTCTGCAGCGCGGAGCGCGTCACCTTGACCGGGTCGTTGATGCCGGCGTCGAGCAGGTCGACGTACTCGCCGGTGGCGGCGTTCAGGCCGTGACCGGTGGGCAGGCCGCGCACCTTCTCCGCCACGACGCCGCCCTCGAGGCCGGCGTTGACGGCGATCTGCTTCAGCGGAGCCTCGACGGCGACCTTGACGATGTTCGCGCCCGTGGCCTCGTCACCGGACAGCTCGAGCTTCTCGAACGCCGCGGCACCGGCCTGGATGAGGGCCACGCCACCACCGGCGACGATGCCCTCCTCGACGGCGGCCTTCGCGTTGCGGACGGCGTCCTCGATGCGGTGCTTGCGCTCCTTGAGCTCGACCTCGGTCGCCGCGCCGGCCTTGATGACGGCCACGCCGCCGGCCAGCTTGGCAAGACGCTCCTGGAGCTTCTCGCGGTCGTAGTCGGAGTCGCTGCGCTCGATCTCGGCGCGGATCTGGCCCACGCGGCCGGCGATGGCGTCGGCGTCGCCGGCACCCTCGACGATCGTGGTCTCGTCCTTGGTGACGACGACCTTGCGGGCGCGGCCCAGCAGGTCGAGGTCCGCGGTGTCGAGCTTGAGGCCGACCTCCTCGGAGATGACCTGGCCACCGGTGAGGATGGCGATGTCGTTCAGCATGGCCTTGCGGCGGTCGCCGAAGCCCGGGGCCTTGACGGCGACGGACTTGAAGGTGCCGCGGATCTTGTTCACGACCAGGGTCGCGAGGGCTTCGCCCTCGACGTCCTCGGCGATGATGACGAGCGGCTTGCCCGACTGCATGACCTTCTCCAGCAGCGGGAGCAGGTCCTTGACGGTCGAGATCTTGGAGTTGAGGACGAGGAGGTACGGGTCCTCGAGCTCGGTCTCCTGACGCTCGGCGTCGGTGACGAAGTAGGGCGAGATGTAGCCCTTGTCGAAGCGCATGCCCTCGGTGAGCTCGAGCTCGAGGCCGAAGGTGTTGCTCTCCTCGACGGTGATGACACCTTCCTTGCCGACCTTGTCGAGCGCCTCGGCGATGAGCTCGCCGATGGAGGCGTCACCGGCGGAGATCCCGGCGGTGGCCGCGATCTGCTCCTTGGTGGTGACCTCCTTGGCGGCGCCGAGCAGCTGCTCGGTCACGGCCTCGACGGCCTTCTCGATGCCGCGCTTGAGGCCCATCGGGTTCGCACCCGCGGCCACGTTGCGCAGACCCTCGCGCACGAGCGCCTGGGCCAGGACGGTGGCGGTGGTGGTGCCGTCGCCGGCGACGTCGTCCGTCTTCTTGGCGACTTCCTTGACGAGCTCGGCGCCGATCTTCTCGTACGGGTCGTCGAGCTCGATCTCCTTGGCGATGCTCACACCGTCGTTGGTGATCGTGGGGGCGCCCCACTTCTTCTCCAGGACGACGTTGCGGCCCTTGGGGCCGAGCGTCACCTTGACAGCGTCGGCGAGCTGGTTCATCCCGCGCTCGAGGCCGCGACGAGCCTCTTCGTCGAAGGCGATGATCTTGCTCATGCCTGGTGTTCCTCCCAGAAGACGGGCGGTGGGCGGCCGGAACGGTGCCCGCGACGGACGACCGCGGTCCCTGGGGTCACGTCCCCCAGCGCCCGACGGTCTCACCGGACCGGCCAGGGAGCTTCGCTCCCGGGTCGAGGTGCTGTTGTCACTCTCGACTCGAGAGTGCCAACGCCAATGTTGGCACTCGACCCCCTCGAGTGCAAACCCCCTGGGCCGCGCGTTCACCCGCCGCGAACCCGGGGGCGGCCGCTTCCGTGAACCACATCGACACCCGTCGTGCAAGCCGACGGCGCCCGTGGTGCACCGGACGCGTGATCTGCGGGGGCCGTCCGGGTGGCGCCGGGTCAGAACGCCACCGCGGCGCCCGACACCTCCAGAGGCCACGCCCCCGAGAACCACCAGGAGCCCCGAGTTGTCCGAGCTGTCGATGCGGATCCAGGCGTTGCAGATGCGCCGGGTCGAGGAGATGTCCGGGGACTACGTTCTGGACCCCAGCCACAGCCGGATCGGCTTCGTGGCCCGGCACGCGATGGTCACGCGGGTGCGCGGGCAGTTCCTCGACTTCACCGGCCGAGCCCACGTCGACTTCACCGACCCCGCGGCGAGCTGGGTGCAGGTGGACGTCGCGGTCGCCAGCGTCGACACCCGCGACCCGCACCGGGACGAGCACCTGCGCACCAACGACTTCTTCGACGCCCCGCACCACCCGACGATCGCGTTCCGTTCGCGCAGCGTGGAGGAGGTCGGCCCGCGGATCCACCGGATCCGCGGTGACCTCACCATCAAGGCCACCACCCGGCCGGTGGCGATCGACTTCGAGTACACCGGCGCGGCCAAGGACCCGTTCGGCAACACCCGGCTGGGTTTCGAGGGCAGCACGCAGATCAAGCGCAGCGACTACGACGTCGTGTGGAACGCTCCCCTGGAGACCGGCGGCGTCCTGGTCTCGGACACGGTGACCCTCGAGTTCGAGATCTCCGCGCTGCCGGCGACGGACTGACGCGACGGGCCCGGGGTGGCGGTGCGGACACCGGACCGCCACCCCGAGCGGGTCAGACGGCGCGGACGCTCTCGGCCTGCGGGCCCTTCTGCCCCTGGCCGACCTCGAACTCGACGCGCTGCCCCTCCTCGAGGGAGCGGTAGCCGTCCGCCACGATGGCCGAGTAGTGGACGAACACGTCAGCGCCACCGTCGTCGACGGTGATGAAGCCGTACCCCTTCTCGGCGTTGAACCACTTCACGGTGCCCTGAGCCATTGCCTTCTCCTGGTGGTGCAGCGAGCGGAAACGCCTCCGGCAGCGCCGGACACGGGTCTCACGCTGCCCGCGGCGATGAGGCCGTGGGCGACGCCCGACGTGCGCTTCCCCCCCGAGAGGACGTGCTCATCGAACTGATCGACCGCTGCTCAGGTTAGTGCGGGAGGGGGCTCGTGGGACAAGGTTCTGCGAACCTCGTCTTCACGGAACCGTCACCCGGGACACCCTCAGAGAACCCGGCCCACGACGTCCAGCAACGGAGCGGCCACGGAACGTACGAGGAGAACGGCTCCGGTCACCACGACCGCCACGACGAGGAGCCAGACGAGCACCAGCACCAGCACGCCGGCCGGGCCGCGCCGTGTCCGGTGTGCGCCACGGCGGGCAGCCAACCGCCGCGCCTGGCCACCGCGCGGCGTCAGGGCTGGACGCCCAGTCGGCGGGCGGAGCGGGCGCGCTGCCGGCTGGCCCGCATCCGGCGCAACCGCTTGACGAGCATCGGGTCGTGCGCCAGGGCGGCCGGGGAGTCGATGAGGGCGTTGAGCAACTGGTAGTACCGCGTGGGCGAGAGGTCGAACAGCTCACGCACGGCCTGCTCCTTGGCGCCGGCGTACTTCCACCACTGCCGCTCGAAGGCGAGGATCTCGGCGTCCCGGCGGCTGAGCCCCTCGGGCAGCTGCCCGGCGGGCTGCTCCTGCACGTGTCCGCTCAGGTCTGCGCCGGGCTCCTTGCGCGCCGCTGCGTCCGACCGCTCCACGTGTCCACCCCTCTCACCACGGCCCCCGTGCCCGGCGGCCCGGGGGTGAGTCTAGGAGCGCACCACACCGGTGTCATTCACCCCTGCGGGCGCGCCGACCGGTGGGTAACGTCGCACCCGTGACTCCCGACCCACCCTCCTCAACCACCCCGCCGGCGCCGACCTTCCCGGCTACGGCGGACGACCCGGCGGGCCTCGGGATCGACTCCCTGGACCCCGGCTGGGCCACCGCCCTGGCCGGGGCCCGGGCCGACCTGGTGCGCGTCTCGGCGGCGCTGGCGGCCGAGCCGGAGCTGTGGCTGCCCGCCCCGGGCAACGTCCTGCGCGCCTTCCGGCAGCCCTTCGACGACGTCCGGGTGCTGCTCGTCGGCCAGGACCCCTACCCCACCGTCGGCCACCCGGTCGGGCTGAGCTTCGCCGTCGAGCCCCACGTGCGGCCGCTGCCGCGCAGCCTGGTGAACATCGGCCGGGAACTGCGCGAGGACGTCGGCGTCGTCCCGCCCGAGCACGGCGACCTCTCGGCCTGGACCGCCGCGGGGGTGCTGCTGCTGAACCGGGTGCTGACCGTGCGCGCGGGCAGTTCCGGCTCGCACCGCAGGATCGGCTGGCAGGCCGTGACCGACGCCGCCGTGCGGGCGCTGGCCGCCCGCGGCGGCCCCCTGGTCGCGCTGCTGTGGGGCCGCGACGCGCAGACGGTGACCCCGCTGCTGGGGGACGTCCCCGTCGTGGCCGGCGTGCACCCCAGCCCGCTGTCGGCCTCCCGCGGGTTCTTCGGTTCCCGCCCCTTCAGCCGGGTCGACGAACTGCTGCGCGCGCAGGGCGGGGAGGGGATCGACTGGGCGCTGCGGTAGCCCCGGGAACCGGCACGTCGTCCCGCGCCCGAACGCGTAGGGCACGATGCCCGCATGAGCGCAACGGTGCACAGCAGCCCCTTCGGACGGACCCGGCGCGGAGAACCCGTCGAGCGCTGGGAACTGCGGCTGCCCTCGGGCGCGAGCGCGGCGGTCCTGACCCGCGGGGCGACGCTGCAGCAGGTCCGCGTCCCGGCCGCCGACGCGACCCTGGGCGATGTGGTCGTCGGCCTGCCCGACGTCGCGGCGTACGAGGCCGCCTCGGGCTACCCCGGCGCCGTCGTGGGCCGCGTGGCGAACCGGCTCGCCGGCGGCCGGTTCTCCGTCGACGGGACGCAGCACCAGGTCCCGGTCAACGACGGCCCCAACGCGCTGCACGGCGGCGCGGAGGGTTTCGACCAGCGGGTCTGGACGGCGGCCGAGGTCGACGTCGACGGCGCCCCGGGAGTCCGATTCTCGCTGCACAGCAACGACGGCGACATGGGCTTCCCCGGCAACCTGCGGGCCGCGGTGACCTACTCGCTGCGGGCCGAGGGGTCTGCGGTGACGTTGCGGCTGGACTACCGGGCGACGACCGACGCCCCCACCCCGGTGAACCTCACCAACCACGCCTACTTCGCCCTGGACGGCGCCGGCTCCGTCGAGGACCACGTCGTGCGGCTGGCCGCCTCGCGCTACCTGCCGATCGACGCGAACCTCATCCCCACCGGTGAACTCAGCCCCACCGCCGGCACCCCGTTCGACTTCTCCGGACCCACCCGCCTCGGCGACCGGCTGCGCGACGCCGACCCGCAACTGCTCGTCGCCGGCGGCTACGACCACTGCATGGTGCTCGACGCGCCCGGAACCCTGCGCGAGGTCGCCACGGTCACCGGCCCCCGCAGCGGCCGGACGGTCACCGTCCGCACGGACCTGCCCGGGCTGCAGTTCTACTCGGGCAACTTCCTCGACGGGTCCTGGCGCACGCTCGAGGGCCGGCCCGTCCGCCAGGGCGACGCGCTGTGCCTGGAGACGCAGCTGCTGCCCGACGCGGTGAACCAGCCGCTGCTGGGGGACTCGGTGCTGCGCCCGGGTCAGGAGTTCACCACGACCACCGAGTACGTGTTCACCGCCTGACCCCCGTGGAACGCCGAACGCCCGCCCCCGGTCGGGGGCGGGCGTTCGGCGTTCGGCGTCAGCCGGCGGTCAGTTGATGTGCTTGCCGCCGTCCACCTGGTAGCTGACGCCGTTGACGAAACCGGCGTCCTGCGACAGCAGGAACGACACCATCGCCGCGATGTCGGAGGGCAGGCCGACGCGCCCGACGGGGATGCCGGCCGACATCTCCGCCTTGCGCTCGTCGGTCAGCCTGCCGCCCATGATGTCGGTGTCGATGGGCCCGGGCAGGATCGCGTTGGCGGTGATGCCGTGCGGGCCCAGTTCACGGGCGGCGCCGCGGGTCAGGCCCAGGACCGCGGCCTTGGCTGCGGCGTAGGCGGTCTTGGAGAACGTCCCGCCACCGTCGACGGCGGTGATGGAGGAGGTGTTGACGATGCGGCCCACACCGGTCTGGATCATCCGGCGGGCGGCCGCCTGGATCATCAGCAGCGAACCGGTGGCGTTCACGGCCATCGTCCGGTCCCACTCCGCGACGGTGATGTCGAGGATGGGCGTCGGGTTCGCGATGCCGGCCAGGTTCACCAGGCCGACGACCGGGGGCAGCGCCGCGTCGAACTCGGCGAAGGCGGCGGCGACGGAGTCGGGCGAGGAGATGTCGGTCGCGACGCCGTGGACCTCGACACCGGCGGCGCGCAGTTCGTCGCCGATCTCGACGACGCCGTCGGCGGAGATGTCGACCAGTCCCAGGCTCCAGCCGTCCTGGGCGAGGCGGCGGGCGACGACGCGGCCGATGCCGCGGGGGGCGCCGACGCCGGTGACGACGGCGGTGCGGCGGGCGGGGAACTCCATGGTGGTCTCCAGGTGGTCGAAGGAGTGGCTCAGCGGGTTGCGGTGACGGTCCGGGTGACCGTCTCCTGCGAGGTGGTGTCACGCATCAGCTTGGTGCCCAGCAGGAACAGCGCGCCGAGGACGGCCATGCCGGCCAGGGCGAACAGGCCCGCGGTCGTGGACTCGAACGTCTCCTCGGCCCAGACGCGGATGTTGGGGGCGATGAAGCCGCCCAGGTTCCCCAGGCCGTTGACGAGGCCGAAACCCGCCGCGAGCGCGGCGCCGCTGAGGTACCGGGTGGGCAGGGTCCAGAACAGCGGCTGGCAGGTGACGAAACCGACGGCGGCGACGCACAGGGCGACGATCGCGACGACGGCGCTGTCGGCCACCGCCGAGACGGCGATGCCGGCGCCGGACAGGACCAGCAGCGCGGCACCGATCTCACGGTGCCGGCCGGTGCGGTCGGCGAACCTGGGCAGGACCGCGATCGTGACGAGGGCGCACAGCCACGGGACGGAGGTGAGCAGGCCGACCTGGAACCCGACCTCGCGGCCGGTGATCGCCGCGACCTGGGTGGGCAGGAAGAACGTGAGCCCGTAGACGGCGGCCTGGATGCACAGGCAGATCAGGCAGAAGTACAGGACGCGGGGGTCGAGCAGGGCCTTGCCCCAGCCCCGGTGGCCACCGGCGGCCTCGCGGCCCTCGTTGTCCTGGGCCAGCCGGGCCAGCAGGGCGTCCTTCTCCGCGGCCGGCATCCACCGGGCCGTCTCGGGACGGTCCGTCAGGTAGAACACGGCGATGACGCCGACGACGACGGCGATGAGCCCCTCGACCATGAACAGCCACTGGTAGCCGGCCAGACCGGCCAGGCCGTCCATCTCCAGCAGCCCGCCGGACAGCGGCCCACCGACGATGTTCGCCAGCGGCAGCCCCATCTGGAACAGGCCGGTGGCGAACGCGCGCCGCTGCTCGGGGAACCAGTACGTCAGGTACAGCAGGACGCCGGGGAAGAAACCGGCCTCGGCGACGCCGAGCAGGAAACGCAGGACGTAGAACATCGTCTCGTTCTGCACGAACATGAAGGACGTGGCGATGACGCCCCAGGTCACCATGATCCGGGCCATCCACCACCGGGCACCGACCCGGTGCATGATCAGGTTGCTGGGGACCTCGAAGACGGCGTACCCGACGAAGAAGAGCCCGGCTCCGAGCGCGTACGCCGAGGCCGACAGCCCGATGCTGATCTCGAGCTCCTCCTTGGCGAACCCGACGTTGCTGCGGTCGAGGAACGCGATGACGTACATGAGGAGCAGGAAGGGGATCAGTCGCTTGACCGTGCGACGGACGGCGGAGTCGACCAGGGCGGTCTGGTCCGGAGTGGACGGAGAGGTCACTGTGCTCGCTCCTGTGCTGACGTCTTCGTTCGCGGCGGATCGTCCCGGCGTCGGGACGGCGAGGGCCGGGGTGCCGCAGTGCGCACCGTCCCTCGCCGCAGATACAACATCCAATAGGATGTTGTGTCAATCGAGGCCGGCGCGTGCGGTGAGTGCGGTCAGGAGGCGTCGAGACCGGCGGCGGCGCGGTCGTCCAGCGCGCGGGCCCGCACGGCCTCGAGGTGGTCGCGCATGCGCTCCGCGGCGGCCACCCCGTCCCGCGCCCGCAGGGCGTCGACCACGGCGACGTGCTCGGCGATCGCGAGCTCGGCGTCGGTGACGCCCTGTCCCGTCAACCGCAGCCGGAAGCGCTGCAGCTGACCGTTGAGCCCCTCGAAGGCGTCGGCCAGGAAGCCGTTGCCACCGCCCCGGTTGACCAGGTGGTGGAAGTCGCTGTCGGCCTGGTGGTAGTCGCGGTAGTCGGCGAACGAGGGCCCCTTGGGGGCCAGCGTCATGCGGTCGACGGTGTCGGCCAGCTGCTCGAGGAGGTCGTCGCCGACCCGTTCGGCGGCCAGCGCCACGTTGTGGCACTCCAGCAGCAGCCGGGCGTCCATCAGCTGGTCGACCTCATCGCGCGAGAGCATCCCGGCCACGCGGTACCCGCGCATGGCCGTGCGCTGCACCAGACCGGTGAACTCGATGCGGGCCAGCGCCTCGCGCACCGGCGTCGGGGAGACCCCGAGGTCGCGAGCCAGGCCGTCGATGCTCAGCGGGGCCCCCGGCGCGGCGTTGCCGTCCATCAGCCAGGCCAGGAGGGAGGCGTGGACGGAGTCGGCCAACGACGACCGCGCCGGGGCGGCGGGCGGCGCGGACCGTGGACTCACCCGGGGATCCTATCCGCGGCGCACCGCGCCCCCGCCGTGCCGCTCAGAACGAGGCGAGGAGGTCGGCGACGGCGGGCCGTTCGTCCTCGGCGAGCGCCACCAGCACGAGCCGCAACGGCTCCAGCCCCCGCAACCGCACGTAGACCAGGTCGTCGGAGCGGTGGGCGGCCGCCACGGCCTGGGACGTGATGGCCATGGCCGCCCCGGAGGCGACGACGGCGAGCATCTCCTCCACCGTCGTGGCCGGGGGGCCGAGGACGGGCGCGACGGCTCCGGAGGGGCGGGGCTCGACGAGCCAGACCTCGCGGTCGCTGGCGGCGTCGACGATGGGTTCGCCGTCGAGGTCGGCGATGTCGATCGAGGGCTCGGAGGCCAGCCGGTGCCCGCGGGCGAAGACGGCCACCCGCTCGGTGTCGGCCACGTGGGTCGTCCGCACCCGGGCGTCGGCCTGCTCCCCCTCGGCCAGGTGCAGGAAGACGACGTCGACCTTTCCGTCGACCAGGTGCGCGATCTCCTGCCCCCACGGCACGTGCCGCAGGACGACGTCGAGCTCGGGACTCTCCTGCGAGGCCTGGACCAGCCGGGTGGAGACCCAGCGCGGGGTGGAGGTGCCGATGCCGACGGCGAGCCGTTCGCGTTCGCCCTCCTCGGCGATCCGCCGGGCCCGGACCAGCGCCCGGTCCAGGAGTTCGGTGATGCGGGCGGCGTCGGCGACCAGGACCTGCCCGGCCGGGGTGAGCGCGGATCCCTCGCGGGCCACTCCGCGGGCGTCCCGGACCACCAGCCGACCGCCGACGAGGCCCTCCATCCGCGCGATGGCCTGGCTCAGCGCCGGCTGCGACACCTGCAACGAGGCGGCTGCGGCGGTGAAACTGCGTTCGCGGGCCACGGCCAGCAGGTACCGCAGGGACCGGGCGTCCAGTTCTCCCGACCTCTGTTCTGCTGTTCTCTGTTCTCCTGGAACCCGTTCACCGGCGCCTCGCTCGGCTGCACCTCGTTCTGCCGGAGCTCGTCCGGGTCGCCCATCCACCCGGTGGATGCTTCCAGAAGAGCGACTTGTGCGACACAGGGGGTGATCACCCCTACGTTGTGCTGGTGGTTCCCCAGCGTTCCGTGCACACCTTGCCGAAGGTCCACGTCCACGCCCACCTCGACGGGTCCTACCCCCGTCAGGCCGTGCTGGACCTCGCCCGCCGACGGGGGGTGGACCTGTCCGAGCACGACCTGCCGGTGCGCGGTGGTCCCTTCGGCACCGCGCAGGGGTGGCGCGACGTCTGGGAGTTCTTCGACGCCTACGGCAAGGTGCCGGCCCTGGTCGCCGACCTCGACGACCTCGCCGGGTTGTGCCGCGCCCTCGTCGCCCAGGAGGCGGCCCAGGGGGTCGTCTACCTCGAGCCGGCGATCGAACCGCAGTTGTACGCCCCCCGGCTCGGCAGCCTGCGGGAGGTGACCCGCGTGGTGCTGCAGGCGCTGGGCGAGGCCGGGGGCGAGCACGGTGTCGAGGTGGGTTCGCTGCTGACGGTGAACACCGACCAGGACGAGCCGATCGCCGCCGAGCTGACCGCGGTGGCCGTCGAGTTCGCCGGGGCGGGCGTCACGGCGTTCGCCACCGCGGGCTTCGAGGAGCCCTCGGGCCTGCAGCGCTTCGCGTCCTGTGCCGCCGCGGCCCGGGCGGCGGGACTGCCGGTGGTGGCGCACGCGGGGCAGACCGGCGGCTGGGAGTGCGTGGCCGAGGCGATCGACGTCCTGGGCGCCACCCGCATCTCGCACGGCGTGCGCTCGGTGGAGAACCCCGACTTCGTCCGGCGGCTGGTGGCCGAGGGCATCGTGCTGGACGTCGCCCCGGTCTCCAACGTCGCGCTCGGGATCGTGCCGGACCTCGCCGCGCACCCCGCCCCGCTGCTGCACGCCGCGGGGGTCGGCGTGACGCTCAACGCCGACGACCAGTTGTGGTTCGGGCGCAGCGTCAGCGACCAGTACACCGTCGCGCGCGAGGTGTGGGGCTTCTCCGACTCCCAGCTCGCCGCCCTGGCCGGGCACGGGTTGCGCATCGAGGGCATGAGCGCGGCGACCCGACACCGCCTCGGTGCGGCGCTGGCGGCGTGGCTGGAGGACGTGTGAGCGACCGACCCCTGCTGCTCGCCGCGTTCGAGATCAACGCACCGAACCTGACCAGCCAGGGCCTGTGGGCCCATCCCGAGCAGACCACGTTGCAGTACAAGGACATCGACCACTGGCTGGACCTCGCGCGGTTGCTGGAGGACGGGGGTTTCGACCTGCTGTTCCTGGCCGACTCCCCCGGGTACCCCGTGCTCGGGGGCCGCACCCCGGACGTCACGTTCGAGCAGGCCGTGGAGATGCCCACGAACGACCCGGTCGTGCTCATCCCGGCGATGGCGGCGGTCACCCGCCGGCTGGGTTTCGCCGTCACCGCCTCGACGACGTTCGAGGGGCCCTACCCGAACGCGCGCCGTTTCGCGACGCTGGACCACCTGACCCGCGGGCGGATCGGCTGGAACGTCGTCACGACGTCCTCCCCCGTCGTCAGCGAGCTGCACGGCCGCGACGCGCTGCCTCCGCACGACGTGCGCTACGACGTGGCCGACGAGCACCTCGAACTGAGCTACCGGTTGTTCGAGGGGGCCTGGGAGGACGGCGCGGTGCTGGCCGACAAGGCCGCCCGGCGCTTCGCCGATCCGCGCCGGGTGCACCCGGTGCACCACGAGGGCCGCTGGTTCTCCTCGCACGGGTACTTCAAGGTCGAACCCTCCCCGCAGCGGACCCCGGTCCTCTTCCAGGCCGGGGCCAGCGAGCGGGGCCGGGAGTTCGCCGCGACCCACGCCGAGGTGGTGTTCCTGCAGGGCCGCAACGAGGAGACGCTGCGCCGGCAGGTCGAGGACCTGCACGCCCGCGCCCAGCGGCACGGACGCGGTCCCGGATCGCTGCGGACCCTCGTCGGGCTCACCGTCGTCCTGGGCCGCGACCGCGACCACGCCCGGACCCGGCTCGAGGAGTACCTGTCCTGGGTCGACGAGGGCGCCGCCCGCGCCTACTACGCCTCGATGACGGGCATCGACCTCGCCGCGCTCGACCCGAACGGCAGCTTCTCGGACCTGAAGACCGACGGCGGCCGCACCCAGGTCGAGCGCTACCGCGGCGAGACGGTGGCGCGGGCGCGGGCCGACTTCCTGCGGTTCGGGATGCGCGAGTTCGTCCTGACCGGCTCCGCCGTCGACGTCGTCGACGACATCGAGCGGCTCGTGGCGGCCACCGGGATCGACGGCTTCAACTTCACCCCCTTCGTCGTGCCCGGCTCCTACGAGGAGTTCTGCGACCAGGTCGTGCCGGAGCTGCGGCGCAGAGGTCTGCTCGAGGAGTACTCGATGCGGCGCGAAGGCTCTACGCTGCGTGAAGTGATCTTCGGTGCGGGACGCAGCAGGCTGCCCGCCGACCACCCGGCGGCCCGGTTCCGCCCCGCCCTGCAGGAGCGACCTTGAGCGAGATCCCCGCAGCGCCCGAGACCCGCGTCGGCGGTGTCGACGTCGAGCTCAACGGCGTCAACGCCGTCTCCGAGGCCGAACGCCACGGCAGGCCGCGCGACCTGTTCTGGCCCTGGTTCGCGGCCAACGTGTCGGTCCTGGCCGTCAGCTACGGCTCGTTCGTGCTGGGTTTCGGCATCTCGTTCTGGCAGGCGACGTTCGTCTCCATCGCCGGGGTGTTCCTGTCCTACGTGGTCGTCGGGCTCGTCGCGATCGCCGGGAAACGGGGCTCGGCCCCGACGATGACGTTGTCCCGCGCGGCGTTCGGGGTCAACGGGAACCGTCTGCCGTCGGCGGTGTCCTGGCTGCTGACGCTGGGCTGGGAGACGTCGCTGGCGGCGGTGGCGGTGCTGGCGACCGCGACCGTCCTGGACCGGCTCGGCGCCGGCGGCGGCACGGGCACCAAGCTCGTCGCCCTGGTCATCGTCGTCGGGCTGATCGTGCTCGGCGGCACCCTGGGCTTCAAGGTGATCATGCGCATGCAGCGCTGGATCACCGTCATCACCGCGGTGCTGACGGTGCTCTACATCGTCTTCGCGGCCGACTCGGTCGACCTCGACGCCGTGACGGCCGTCCCGGGCGGTGACGCCGCGGCCGTGGTGGGCGCGTTCATCATGGTGATGACCGGCTTCGGCCTGGGCTGGGCGAACGCGGCCGCGGACTACTCCCGCTACCTGCCCCGCGACGCCTCCAGCGGCGGCGTGGTCTTCTGGACGACCCTGGGCTGCTCGCTGGGCCCGGCCGTCCTGCTGGTCTTCGGCGCCCTCATCGCCGGCTCCTCGGCCGACCTGAACACCCGGATCGCGGCCGACCCGGTCGGCGCGCTGACCGACATCCTGCCGACGTGGTTCCTCGTCCCGTTCGTCGTGGTGGCCGTCCTCGGCCTGGTCGGCGGGGCGATCATGGACATCTACTCCTCCGGCCTGGCGCTGCTCAACGTCGGGGTGAAGGTGCCGCGGCCGGTGGCCGTCCTCATCGACGGGGCGCTGATGGTCGCCGGCGCGGTCTACATCGCCTTCTTCTCCGCCGACTTCCTCACCCCCTTCCAGGGCTTCCTCATCACCCTGGGTGTGCCGATCGCCGCCTGGGCGGGGATCTTCCTGGCCGACCTGGCGATGCGGCGCGGTGACTACGCCGAGCGGGAGCTGCTCGACGCCCGGGGGCGGTACGGGTCGGTGCGCTGGCTGACGGTGGGCACGATGCTCGTCGCGACGTTCATCGGCTGGGGCCTGGTCACCAACTCCGGCGCGAGCTGGCTGACGTGGCAGGGCTACCTGCTGGGCCCGATCGGCGGCCGCGAGGGCGAGTGGGCCTACGCGGGCCTCGGCGTGGTCGTCGCCTTCGTCCTCGGCTTCGTCGTGGTCTCGCTGTTCGGCCGCACCGCCGTGCGGCGGCAGGAGGAGCTCCCCCTGCACCGCTGATCCACCCCGGCGATCAAGCACAGAACCCCGGCGATCAAGGACTCGACAGTCCTCGATCACCGGGGTTCAGTCCTCGATCACGGGGTCAGGCGCGGGCGACGGTGACCTTCGGCGGGGTCTGCAGCGTCTGGGCGATGACGCAGTAGCGCTCGGCCAGGGAGATCATCTTGGCCTCGGTCGCCTCGTCGGCGTCGGAGGTGAAGTCGAAGGTGATGGTCACGTCGGTGATGCCGACGGGGACCTCGCGCGAGACGCCGAGGGTGCCGCGGGCGTCCCAGTGCGCCTCGGCCGTCACCGAGGCGTTGCGCAGCTCCACCCCCATGGCCGTCGCGACGCTGCGCAGCGACACCCCGGCGCAGGCGGCCACGGCCTCGCACAGCATGTCGGCCGAGCAGGCCTCGGTCCCGTCACCACCGGCGGCGGGGTGCAGCCCCGCGCGGGTCGTGCCGGCGAAGCCGTCGACCGAGACCCCGATGGACGCTCCGTCCAGCACCGCCACGGCCTTGGCCGGCACCAGCGCCTTCGCCGGGTCCTCGCGGTAGGAGTCCTTCAACGGCTTCTGCAGGGCTCTCAGTTCGGTCGAATCCACCGGCGAAGCTTAGGCCCCCGGGTGGTCCGACCCGCAACCTCACCGCCCCGCTGGGCCACACTGCGGCACGTGAAGTGGACCACTGCCGTCAGGACCCTCGAGGACGTCGCCGACCGCTGCGCGCACATGGACCGCCAGCCCGGGACGATCGTGCGGCTGCGCGTCACCGAGGCGTGGGTCTTCGGCGACCTGCTGGGCCCGCGCCGGGACTCCCTGGACGACCTCGGGTCGGTGCGCGTGGCCCTGGTGACGTCGGCGCCGGAGGAGGACTGCGCGCTGTTCACCCGGCCCCCCGCCGCGGGGCACTGGCTGACCGCCTCGGGGCTGGAGAAGAAGCCGGTGCAGCTGTTCTTCCGTTCCGCGCACGCCCCCGTGTGGAACCACCTCGTCGAGCGTCCGGTGCAGTTCTGGTCGCACGAGGACGGCCCGGAGCACGACGTGCTCGTCCAGCTGCGGGCCGGCGAGGGCGACGCGCTGCGCCCGCCGGCCCCGACGGCCGCGGAGCTGCGCGCGCGCCTGGACCGCGAGCTGGCCGTGAGCCTGGGGGCGCTGGCGCGCACGGCCCGCGACTACGACGAGAAGCGCTGGGCGCCGGGGTCGCCGAAGAAGCGCGGTGACGCGCTGTGCGACGCGGCCCTGGGCCTGGTGGACCTGCAGGAGGCCAGGAACAGGCTGGGGGCCTGACTACCGTGGGGACATGAGCGACGAGAAGCTGACCTACCGCCTGCTGACCGGCCCCGACGACCGTTCCTTCTGCGAGAAGGTGAGCGCCGCCCTGGCCGACGGCTACGTGCTGTACGGCAGTCCGTCGGTGACGACGACCGACGGGCGCACCGTGGCCGCGCAGGCCGTCGTGCTGCCGCACGTCCTGGGCTGACCGAACCCCGCCCCGCGCGACCCGGACGGTTGCGCGGGGTGGTGCCCGGGCCGGCCGCCTGCGCAACGGCGCGCAGGGCCCGAAGACGGCGGAAACTCCCGTCGATCCGGTGCGCCGCACCATCGACCCTTGACACCCGCTCCGGAAACCTCATAGTTTCTTCGTAGGTCATGAGTGACAGCGCGAAGCCCTGGCTCGCTGTCCGGCAACCCTCCTCCGTGGCGGGGTGCCCCAGGTGACGACCCGGCCGAACGACACGTTCGACAAGTGCGGATCCCGAGGAGCAGACGTTGGCACACCCCCGTGACGCGGTGCTGACCGCCCGCCGGCACGTCGACCTCCTGCGCACCAGCAGCGCCACCTGTCGCCGTTAGGACTTCCCCCGCCCGTTCCCCTCCCGGCCCCACCAGGAGTTCCTCCAGCATGCCCGCACGCCCTCGAAGAACCGTCCTCGCCGCCTCCGCCGCCCTGCTGCTCGCCGGGTGCGCCGGCTCCAGCGCGGTCCAGCAACCCGCCGCGGACGCCCAGCGCGTCAACGGCGGAACCGTCGTCTACGGCCACCAGCAGGAACCCGCCTGCGTGTTCGGCGGCTGGATCGAGCAGGCCTACCTGTCGACCCAGGTCCTGGACGCCCTGACCTCCCTGGACGAGGACCGTGTCGCCGTCCCGTGGCTGGCGCAGTCGTGGGAGACCTCGGCCGACGGCCTGACCTGGACCTTCCACCTGCGACCGGGTGTGGAGTTCACCGACGGGACGGCGCTGACCGCCGGGGCCGTGGCCTACAACTTCGACTACTGGATGGGCGGCGGGAACACCACCGCGAAGGTGTGGCTCGAGGGCTACTACGAGTCGGCCGCGGCGCTGGACGACCTGACGCTGCAGGTGCACCTCTCCAAGCCGTACCCGCGGCTGGCCGAGAACCTGGCGCAGGGCTACTCCGGCATCCAGTCCCAACAGGCTCTCCAGACCCGGACGAAGGAGCAGAACTGCGAGGCGCCGATCGGCTCGGGCGCCTTCGTCGTCGAGCGCTGGGACCGCGGCGAGCAGATCGTGCTGCGCCGCAACGACAACTACACCTCACCGCCGGCGAACGCGAAGCACACCGGGCCCGCCTACGTGCAGGAGGTGCGGTGGAAGTTCATCGCCGACGCGACCACCCGCGTCGCGTCGCTGCGCTCGGGTGAGACCGACGCGATCTACGACGTCCCCGCCGTCGACTACGACGACCTGGGCGCCGACGGGTACACCGATCTGAAGTACGTCACCGGCGGCCGCCCGCAGCAGCTGGCGTTCAACACCCGGCAGGGACCGTTCACCGACGAGAAGGTGCGCAAGGCCTTCGCCTACAGCCTGGACCGCCGCTCGCTGGTCGAGACGATCGGCCGGGGCGTCATCCCCTACGAGGGCAACGGAGCGGTCTCGCAGTCCACCCCGGGGTACAGCCAGGCCGCGGCCGACGCCTACGACCTCGACCTGGACACCGCCAACCGCCTCCTGGACGAGGCGGGCTGGACAGGCCGGGACGCCGACGGAACCCGCACCAAGGACGGCGAACGGCTCAGCGTCGTCCTGCCCTACAACTCCGGGACGATCATCAACGCCGACGGCGCCTCGATCCTGCAGGGCGTGCAGGAACAGGCGAAGGCGACGGGTTTCGCCGTCGACCTCGTCACGGTGCCACCGAGCGGGTTCTTCTCGGGGCAGTACACGAAACCCGACGAGCGGGACATCGCGACCGGGTACTGGACGGCCGTCACCGCCGGGATCCTCTGGGTCAACTGGCGGCCGGCGACGCAGGAGTGGCCGAACGGCAACAACGCCGCGTTCTTCGACGACGACGGCCTGGCCGACCTCATCGACCGCGCCAACCAGACCGCCGACGTCGAAGCGCAGAACGCGCTGTACGAACAGGCGCAGGAGTACATCGCCGACCACGCGCTGGCGATCGGCCTGTTCGACCGGCTCAGCACGCTCGCGGTGAACCCCGAACTGCGGGACGTCTGGCAGGAGAACGCACAGGGAGGACCGGTGTTCTACGATGCCCACTTCGTCCGCTGAGACGATCGACGTCAGGTTCTCCGCCGAACCCGTCGAGACACGCTCGCACCGCACCCGCCGGCTCGCCGCCGCCGTCGCGCGCCGCGTCGCCGGCGCCGTCGTCGTCCTGTGGGGCGCGGCGACCGTCGCCTTCCTCGCGCAGGTCGTCCTGCCCGGCGACCGGGCCACGATCATCTTCAACATCCGCGCCGGGCAGCCCATCGAGCGCACTCCCGAAGAACTCGCCGAGATCAACGCGCAGTACGGCTTCCAGAACCCGGTGTGGCAGCAGTACGTCGACTACCTCTCCGGCCTGGTGCGCGGCGACCTCGGCAACTCCTACCAGCAGTTCCGGCCCGTCACCGACATCATCGGCGAGCAGCTCGCACCCACGCTGGTCCTCACGCTGTCGGCCATCGCCCTCAGCTGGCTGATCATGGTCGCCTGGGTGACGCTCACCGCCGGCCGGGACCGCGCCTCGGGTCTCGGCGCGGCGGTGGACACCGCCACCGCGGGCCTGCCGCACTACTGGCTGGGCATCATCCTGCTGCTGGTGTTCGCGCTGAACCTGCGCTGGTTCCCGGTCATCAGCGGCAACTCTCCCACCGGTCTGCTGCTGCCGGCCCTGACGCTGGCGGTCCCGCTGGCCGGTTTCATGGGCCAGGCCACGCGCTCGGAGTTCGAGCGGTCGCTGCAGCAGCCGTTCGTGCTGTCGGCGCGCACCCGGGGCATGAGCGACACCGGGATCCGGTTGCGGCACGTGCTGCGGCACTCCGCGCTGCCGGCCGTGACGCTGTCCGGCTGGGCGCTGGGCGCGACGATCTCCGGCGCCGTCGTCGTCGAGACGGTCTTTACCCGCGCCGGCGTCGGCCGGGTCCTGGTCACCGCGGTGAACAACCAGGACCTGCCCATCGTCACCGGGGTCGTCGTCCTCGTCGCCGCCCTCTACGTCGTCGCCAACCTCGTCGTCGACGCCCTGCACGCCCTCATCGACCCGCGCCTGGCCAAGGGGAAGTCGTGACAACTCTCACTCTCACCAGAGTCACCACGCCCCGCAAGCACCCGTGGGGGGTGTACCTGGCCGGGCTCGTGGCGGTGTTCCTCCTCCTCGCCGTGATCGCGCCCGGTGCCCTCGACACCACCGACCCGCTGGCGCTGCACCTGTCGCAGGCGCTGCAGGCCCCCGGCCCCGGGCACTGGTTCGGCACCGACGAGGCCGGGCGCGACCTGTGGAGCCGGGTGGTGCACGGCGCCCGGCCGTCGCTGGCCATCGGCCTGGGTGCCACGGCCGTCAGCCTCGCGCTGGCGGTGGTCCTGGGGTCGCTGGCGGCGCTGGGCGGCAAGGTCGTGGCCCCGGCCGTCGACCGCGTCGTGGAGGTGCTGTTCAGCTTCCCCAGCCTGCTGCTGGCCCTGCTGCTCGTGGCGCTGCTCGGGCCGTCGGCGCTGACCCAGGCCGTCGCGGTCGGGGTCGGCACGGCGCCGGGCTACGCGCGGATGATCCGCGGGCAGATCCTGTCCGCCAAGGGTTCGGCCTACGTCGAGGCGGCCGTGGCGCTGGGGCACTCCCCGGCCCGCATCCTGCGCCGGCACGTCCTGCCGAACGCCGTCCGGCCGCTGGTGGCGATCATGGCGCTGTCGATCGGGCAGTCGATCGTCTGGGCCTCCAGCCTGTCCTTCCTCGGCCTCGGGGTCGCCCCGCCGAGCTCGGAGTGGGGCGCGCTGCTGGAAGCGGGCCGCCCCTACATCGCCCACGCCTGGTGGCTCACCGTCGTCCCGGGCCTGGTCATCGTGGCCCTGGCACTGGCCGCGACCACGCTGGGCAAGCACCTGCAGGCCGTCCTGGAGAGGAGGGCGTCGTGAGCGTCCTGTCCGTCCGTGCGCTGAACGTCGGTTTCGGCGGCAGGCAGGTGGTCCACGACGTCGGCTTCGACGTCGACCCGGGCGAGTGCCTGGCGATCGTCGGGGAGTCCGGCTCGGGCAAGAGCGTCACCGCCCGCACCCTCGTCGGCCTCACCGGCGGCACCTCGACCGTGCAGGCCGAGCGGCTGGAGTTCCAGGGGTCCGACGTGCGCGGGCTGTCGGCCAAGCAGTGGCGCCGCACCCGCGGGGCGGAGATCGGCTTCGTCCTGCAGGACGCCCTGGTCTCCCTGGACCCGCTGCGTCCGGTGGGCGCCGAGATCGAGGAGGCGCTGCGGCTGCACGGCTGGCGCGACCGCACCCGGCGGCGGGCCAAGGTCCTGGAACTGCTCACGGCCGTCGGCGTCCCGTCCGCGGAACTGCGGGCCGGGCAGCGGCCCGACGAACTGTCCGGCGGGCTGCGCCAGCGCGCGCTCATCGCCTCCGCGATCGCCCTGGACCCCCGGCTGGTCATCGCCGACGAACCCACGACGGCGCTCGACGTCACCGTGCAGGCCCAGGTCCTGGACCTGCTGGAGGAGCAGAAGCGCCGCGGCGTCGCGATCGTCCTCATCAGCCACGACCTGTCCGTCGTGGCGCGACTGGCCGACCGGGTGCTCGTCATGTCCGGTGGGCACGTGGTGGAGAGCGGCCGGACCCGGGACGTGCTCGACGACCCGCAGCACGAGTACACCCGGGCCCTCATCGCCGCCGTTCCCGGCGAGCACACCCGCGGCGAGCGGCTCAGTCCCGCCCCCGAGGCGACTCTGCCCGCCCCGCGCCGGGAACTGCGCACGGGTCCGGTGCTGGTCGCGGAGAACCTGACCAAGACGTTCGCCACCCGCGAGGGCCGGCACACCGCCGTCGGCGACGTCTCCTTCACCCTGGAGGCCGGCCGGACGCTGGGCATCGTCGGGGAGTCGGGGTCGGGCAAGTCGACGACGGCCCGGCTGGCCCTGGCGCTGACGGCCCCCGACTCCGGTGCGGTCCGCTTGCTCGGCGCCGACTGGTCCGGGGTCCCGGAGAAGGCGCGGCGGGCGCGACGCCGGGAGATCTCGACCGTCCAGCAGGATCCGCTGAGTTCGTTCGACCCGCGCTGGACCGTCGAGCGGATCCTGACCGACGCGCTGCCGGAGGGGTTCTCCGGGGACCGGAACGCGCGGGTGCGGGAACTGCTGCAGCAGGTCGGGCTGTCGGCGGAGGTGCTCACGCGGTTCCCGCTGACCATGTCCGGCGGGCAGCGCCAGCGCGTCTCCATCGCCCGGGCCCTGGCCCCCGAACCGTCGGTGGTCGTCCTGGACGAGGCCGTCTCGGCCCTCGACGTGTCGGTGCAGGCGCAGGTCCTGGACCTGCTGGCCGACCTGCAGCGCACCCTCGGCCTGGCCTACCTGTTCATCTCCCACGACCTCGGCGTCGTCTACCACGTCAGCGACGACGTCCTGGTCATGAAGGACGGCGCCGTCGTCGAACGCGGGACGGCGGCCGACGTGTTCGAGCGCCCGCAGCAGCCGTACACGCGCGAACTCGTCAGCGCACTGCCCCGCCTCGCCACCGGCCAGGAGGTCGACCTGTGAGCAACCCCGCCACGAAGCCGTTGCGCTTCAACGCCTTCGTCATGAACACCACGTCCCACATCCAGCACGGCCAGTGGCGCCGGCCGGACGCGCGGCAGCACGAGTTCAACGACGTGCGCACCTGGATCGAGACCGCGAAGCTGCTCGAGGCCGCGAAGTTCGACACGATGTTCTTCGCCGACGTCAGCGGGTTGTACGGCGACGCCGACGCCGACTTCGACGTGTACGTCCGCGAGGGCCTGCAGATCCCCTCCAACGACCCGACCGTCCTGCTGTCGGCGCTGGCGGTGAACACCGAGCACCTCGGGTTCGCCACGACGTCGAACGTGTTCCAGAACCACCCGTTCAACTTCGCCCGGCAGATCTCGACGCTGGACCACATCTCGAACGGCCGGATCGCCTGGAACGTCGTCACCGGCACCCAGGACAACGGAGCCCGCAACTACGGCCTGGACCGGATCACCGAGCACGCCGAGCGCTACCGCTGGGCGCAGGAGTACGTCGACGTCGTCTACAAGCTCTGGGAGGGGTCCTGGGAGGACGACGCCCTGCTGGCCGACAAGGCGAACGGCGTGCACGCCGACCCTGCGAAGATCCACAAGATCTTCCACTCCGGGCAGCGGTACCGGGTCGAGGGACCGCACCTGCCCTCGCCGTCTCCGCAGCGCACCCCGCTGCTGTTCCAGGCCGGCTCGTCCCTGTCGGGGCGGCGGTTCGCGGCGCAGCACGCCGAGGCCGTGTTCGTCATCTCCCCCTCACCGGTGCTGGCGACGCAGCAGATCCGCGAGACGCGCGAACTGGCCGTCGCCGCCGGCCGTCGCCCGGAGGACGTGACCTTCTACCAGGGCCTGAGCTTCGTCATCGGCTCGACCGAGGAGGAGGCGCAGCGCAAGGCCGCCGAGCACGACGAGTTCGTCAGCGTCGACGGGTACCTGGCGCACGCCGCCGTCGTGGACCGCACGGGCCGGGTCTACCCGCCGCAGACGCCGCTGAAGGACGTCGAGACCGACACCGCCCGCGGGTTCACCGAGTGGTTGTCCAAGCACATCACCGACCGCGAACCCGTCGTGGCCGACCTGGCCCGTCAGCGGGCCACCAGCCAGCGCGTCGTCGGCACGCCCGAGCAGATCGCCGACCGGCTGGCGCAGTGGCAGCAGGCGGGGGTCGACGGGATCAACGTGATCAACTGGGTGATCCCCGGGTCGTTCGCCGAGTTCGCCGACCACGTGCTGCCGGTGCTGCGCGAGCGCGGGCTGGCGCAGGCGGAGTACGCGCCGGGTCCGCTGCGGCAGAAGCTCTTCGGCTCGCCCCGGCTCAACGAGCGGCACCCGGCGGCCCGGTACCGGGGGGCCTTCGGGACGGACCGGGTCCCGCAGGCGCAGGTCGTGCCGGTCTCCTGAGAAGCGGTGTGCGGGCCGTCGCGGCGGTGTTAAGGTTCACACAGGTCATGAGTGACAGCGCGAAGCCCTGGCTGGCTGTCCGGCAACCCTCCTCCGCGGTGGGGTGCCCCAGGTGAGGACCTGGCCGGACGACCCCGTCCGGCAAGCGCGGATCACCGGACGCCGTCGACCACGGAGTGCAGCGAGCCGCGCGCCCGCCCGATCGACCTCCGGAGTCCCTCGTGTCCAACGCCCCCGCCCTGCCCGACAAGCCGAAGCGTCGCGGTCTGCTCATCGGGATCGTCGCCGCCGTCGTCGTGATCGCCGTCGTGGTCGTGGCGCTCGTCCTGGGCAACCGGGACGACTCCACGAGCACCACGGCCGGCGGCGAGTCCTCCGGCGAGACCGTGCGCATCGGCGTCGCGGACCAGTCGCTGCCCTACTGGCGCACCTACACCGACCTGGCGAAGTCGCAGCTCGGC
Organism: Kineococcus deserti; assembly: GCF_050871945.1. Classification (NCBI taxonomy): domain Bacteria; kingdom Bacillati; phylum Actinomycetota; class Actinomycetes; order Kineosporiales; family Kineosporiaceae; genus Kineococcus; species Kineococcus deserti. Next base: position 189,653 of record NZ_JBJLSI010000002.1, read on the forward strand.
GTGACCGTCGAACTGGTCAACTTCTCCGACTACACGCTGCCGAACCCGGCGCTGTCGCAGGGTGAGCTGGACCTGAACCAGTTCCAGCACATCCAGTACCTCGCCAACTACAACGTCGAGGCCGACGACGACATCCAGCCCGTCGGCGCCACCGCGGTCTACCCGCTGCCGCTGTACTCGCTGACCGCCGACTCCGCCGAGGCGCTGCCGGCCGACGCCCAGGTCGCCATCCCCAACGACGCGATCAACCAGGCCCGCGCGCTGCTCGTCCTGCAGCAGGGTGGCCTGCTGACGCTGAAGGACGGCGGCACCGCCTTCTCCACGACCAACGACATCGAGACCTCCAAGGTCCAGGTCACCGCGGTCGCCGCGGACCAGACCGCCAGCGCGCTGCAGAGCGGCTCGGTCGCCGCCGCCGTCGTGAACAACAACTACGCCACGGCCGCGGGCCTGCCCGAGGACGACATCATCGTCGCCGACGACCCGACCGCCGCCGCGGCCGCCCCGTACGTCAACATCTTCGCCGCCCGCGCCGAGGACAAGGACGACGAGACCTACGCGAAGCTCGTGGACCTGTTCCACGACCCGGCCGTGCAGGAGGTCTTCCTGCAGGACAACCCGAGCGCCGTCGTCCAGGACGTCCCGGCCGCCGACCTGCAGGCCAGCCTCGCCGAGGTCGAAGAGGACGCGAAGGCCGCCGCGGGCCAGTGAGCGCGCTCATCACCCTGGAGAAGGTCTCCAAGAGCTTCGGCCGTCGTGACGGGTCCACCGTCACGGCGGTCGACGCCGTTTCGCTCGACGTGCTCGAGGGCGAGGTGCTGGCGGTCATCGGGTACTCCGGGGCCGGCAAGTCGACCCTCGTGCGGCTGCTCAACGCCCTCGAGAAGCCGACGTCGGGCCACGTCCTGGTCGGCGGGCAGGACCTGACCAAGCTGTCCGAGAAGCAGTTGCGGGCCGCCCGGTCCAAGATCGGGATGATCTTCCAGCAGTTCAACCTGTTCCGGTCCCGGACCGTGGCCGGGAACGTCGCGTACCCGCTGAAGGTCGCCGGCGTCGGGCCGAAGGAACGGGACCGCCGCACGGCCGAGCTGCTCGACTTCGTCGGGTTGCTGGACCGCGCCCACAGCTATCCCGAGCAGTTGTCCGGCGGGCAGAAGCAGCGCGTCGGGATCGCCCGTGCGCTCGCGACGAACCCGCCGCTGCTGCTGGCCGACGAGGCCACCAGCGCCCTGGACCCCGAGACCACCACCGAGGTCCTGTCGCTGCTGCGCCGGGTGAACACCGAACTCGGCGTGACGATCGTGGTCATCACGCACGAGATGGAGGCCGTGCGGCAGATCGCCGACCGGGTGGCCGTCATGGAGAACGGGCGGCTGGTGGAGGTCGGTGACACCTACGACGTGTTCTCCGACCCGCAGACGCCTGCGGCGCAACGGTTCGTGCGCAGCGCCACCCACGACCGCCCGTCGGCCGACACGCTGGAACGGTTGCGGCACCAGCACCCGGGCCGCCTGGTCAGCGTGCGCATCACCGACGAACCCCGGCTGCAGCAGCGCATCGACGAGGTGTTCCGCTCGAGCGGCACCACGGCCGAGCTCGTCTACGGCGGGGTCTCGGAGATCCGCGAGCGCCGGACGGGATCACTGACGTACGAACTGACCGGTTCCCCCGACGCAGCGCTCGAGGCGCTGCGGGCGGCCGGCATCCACGCGGTCGAGGAGGCCTGAGGTGTTCGACGGTTTCCTGGACACGATCGACGTCTTCCAGGACGCGATCTGGCAGACGCTGCTCATGTCGGTCGTCTCGCTCGTCGCCTCCGGCGTGCTGGGGCTGGTGCTGGGCACGGCGCTGTACGCGACCCGGCCGGGCAACCTGTTCGGCAACCGGCTCGTGTTCGTGCTCATCGGGTTCGTCGTGAACCTCGTGCGCCCCATCCCGTTCGTCATCTTCCTGGCCGCGATCACCCCGCTGCAGATCGCCGTGGTGGGCACCACGATCGGGACGACCGCGGTGACGTTCGCGATCTCGCTGGCGGCCGCGTTCGCCGTCGCGCGCATCGTCGAGCAGAGCCTCGTCAGCGTCGACCCCGGCGTCGTCGAGGCCGCCCGCGCGGTGGGCGCCTCGCGGTTGTCGATCCTGTTCGGTGTCGTGATCCCCGAGGGCCTGGGCCCGCTGATCCTGGGCTACACGTTCATCTTCATCGGCATCGTCGACATGACCGCGCAGGCGGGTCTGGTCGGCGGCGGCGGGCTGGGCGACTACGCCATCACCTACGGCAAGCAGCGCTACGACTACGGGATCATCTACGTGGCCGTGTTCGCGATCATCGTCATCGTGCAGGTGGGTCAGGTCATCGGGAACCGGCTGGCGCGCGGCGTCATGCGCCGCTGACGCGGTCCACCTGCTGGTGATCGAGCACAACAGGTCCGGGGTCGGCGCACCTCCACGACCACGTGTTGTGCTCGATCACCAGCAGGTGGACGGGTCAGGGGCAGAGGACGTGCCAGACGTCGGCGTGCATCTCGAACCGCTCGCGGGTCTGCGGGCCGGTGACCTCGCCGTCGGAGTTCAGCCGGAAGGTCCCGGACTCGGCGGTGATCTCGACGACCTTGCCGGCCGCGGTGGTCACGTCCTGGCGTTCGACGTGGACGCCGCGGCGCAGGCCGACGGCGAAGCCGAGGCGGGCCAGCGGGCCGGTGGAGGTGCTGACGACGACGTCGGCGACGCCGTCGTGGGGGTCGGCGCCGGGCACGAGCGGGGCACCGCCGCCGATGGTGCCCCCGATCCCGATGCCGACCATCAGGACCGGCTCCTGCCCCGGCGCGACGACCTGCCCGTCGACCTCGACCCGCAACCGGAAGCCCTTGCCGGCGCTGACGCCGGCCCAGGCGGCGCCGACGGGGTAGGCCGCCGCCCCCAGTCCCTTCTTCAGGCGCTGCGCCTTGGCCGTGGCCGAGGCCCCGATCCCGGCGTGGACGGTGTTGACGGTGATGCGGTCCTGGCTGTCGACCAGGAGCTCCAGGCCGCGGGGGTGCCCGGTGGTGACGACCCGGGCCGCCGCGACGGGGTCCAGCGGCAGCCGCAGCGAGCGGGCGAGGTCGTTGCCGGTGCCCAGGGGGACGATGCCCAGCGGCCCGACCGCGCGGGTCGCACCGGCGTCCCACAGCAGTTGCAGCGCAGCGTGCAGGGAGCCGTCCCCACCCATGACCACCAGACGCCGCCCGTCGGCGCCCAGCAGCGCCGCACGCAGGTCGTCCAGGCTGCCGGTGCGGCGCAGCTCGACGTCGCCGCTGCGGCCCAGCTCCCCCACGACCGCCTCGACGACGTCGGGACGCGCTGATCCGGCTCCGGCGTTGACGACGGCCAGGTACTCGTTGCTGCTCACGCGGGGGCAACGAACCGGCTGATCACCGGGTGCCGCCCTGCGCCGGATTCACAGGGTCTCCCAGTCCCCGGCGCCCCGCGCCACCTGCCCGGCCCCGTCCCACCGGTAGACCGACCGGCCGCGCAGGACGACGTGGAGCGCGCGGGACATGACGTCCAGCGGGTCACCGGACCAGACGACGACGTCCCCGTCCAGCCCCGGGGCCAGCGACCCGACCCGGTCGGCCAGGCCGAGGATGGTGGCGGGGTTCACGGTGAGCGCGCGCAGCGCCTCGTCGCGGTCCAGCCCCTCCTTGACCGCAATCGTCGCCGACAGGGGCAGGTACTGGATCGGGACGACGGGGTGGTCGGTCGTCAGCGCGATCCGCAGGCCCGCCGCGGCCAGCAGCCCGGGGACGGTCAGGGAGCGGTGCCGCAGTTCGGGTTTGGACCGGGAGGTCAGCAGCGGCCCGACGACGGCGGGCAGGTCCCGCTCGGCGAGCAGGTCCAGGACGCGGTGGCCCTCGGTGACGTGGTTGAGGACCAGCCGGTAGCCGAACTCCTCGGCCAGCCGGACGGCGGTGGCGATGTCGTCGGCGCGGTGGGCGTGCTGCTGCCAGACGAGGTCGCCGGCCAGGACGCGGGCCAGGACCTCGGCGTCGCGTTCCTCACCCGTGGGCGGCAGGTCACTCGCCTCGTCGGCCCGTTGCGCCGCGAACCGCCTCGCGGCGGCGAAGGAGTCGCGCAGCGAGGCCGCGACCCCCATCCGCGTCGAGGGCCCGCCGTCGTTCTTGCGCGGGTTCTCCCCCAGCGCGCTCTTCACCCCGATCGGCGCGCGCAGCAGCATGTCGTCGACGGTGGAGCCCCACGTCTTCAGCGCTGCGGTCTGCCCGCCGATGACGTTCGCCGACCCCGGCAGCACGGCCACCGTCGTGACCCCCGCGGACAACGCGTCGGCGAACCCCCGGTCGGCCGGGTCGACCCCGTCCCAGCTGCGCAGCCGCGCGCCGCGGGGCTGGCCCTTCTCGTTGACGTCGGCGCCGTGCCAGCCCTCCCCCTCGGAGTGCACCCCGAGGTGAGTGTGGGCGTCGACGAAGCCCGGCAGCACGAGGTGCCCGGTGGCGTCGACGACCTCGGCGTCGGCCGGCACCGCGACCTCGCCGACGGCCGCGATGCGGCCGTCGCGGACCAGGACGGTGCCGTGTTCGCGTTCACCGTGCCAGTCCTCGGTCAGGCGCAGCAGGGTGCCGCCGACGACGGCGACGGTCCGGGTGGGGTGTTCGCGGGGCACGCGCTCACTGTGGCAGGGACCGCGGTGGGCTGCGCTGCCGCGGCCCGGCCTGGGTCCTGGCCCGGCAGGCGTGCCGGACTCCGGCGGCGTCCGACCACACCGCTGCCCCCTGGCCACGAGCCTGGGCGTCGTCTGGAAGTGAGCACCGAACGCGGCTAGGTTCGTGCCACGCTGACGAGGAGGTCACCGCAATGCCCGAGTCCGCTCCACCCGAGTCCCGGCCCGGTCCCGAGCCAGGGCGGCCGGATCCGTACCAGATCGTGCAGTCCTCGCCGGAGTTCCAGGCGCTGCGCCGGCGGTTCCGCCGGTTCGTGCTGCCGCTGTCGGCGCTGTTCCTCGTCTGGTACGCCGTCTACGTCCTGCTCGCCGACTACGCCCACGGGTTCATGAGCACCCGGCTCGGGGACTCCAACATCACCGTCGGACTGTTGTTCGGCCTGGGCCAGTTCGTCTCGACGTTCGCCATCACGACCGTCTACGTGCGCTGGGCCAACCGCCGCTTCGACCCGGCCGCCGAGCGACTGCGCCGGGACGTCGAGGAGCAGCTCGGGGCCTCGGAGGTGAACCGGTGACCGACGTCGGCGAACCCCTGGTCAACATCGCCATCTTCACGCTCTTCGTGGCGGTGACGCTGGTCGTCGTGCTGCGCGCCAGCCGCAGCAACCGCACGACGGCCGACTTCTACGCCGGCGGTCGGTCGTTCACCGGCCCGCAGAACGGCATCGCGATCGCCGGCGACTACCTGTCGGCGGCGAGCTTCCTGGGCATCGCCGGCGCCATCGCGTTGTACGGCTACGACGGGTTCCTCTACTCCATCGGCTTCCTCGTCGCCTGGCTCGTGGCGCTGCTGCTGGTCGCCGAACTGCTGCGCAACACCGGCCGGTTCACGATGGCCGACGTCCTGAGCTTCCGGCTGCGGGAACGGCCGGTGCGGCTGGCGGCGGCGATCTCGACGCTGGCGGTGACGTTCTTCTACCTGCTGGCGCAGATGGCCGGCGCCGGTGGCCTGGTCGCGCTGCTGCTGGGCATCGACTCCAGCGCAGGACAGAACGTCGTCATCGCCGTCGTCGGGGCACTGATGATCCTGTACGTCCTCATCGGCGGGATGAAGGGCACGACGTGGGTGCAGATCATCAAGGCCTGCCTGCTGGTGGCCGGCGCCGGCGCGATGACGGTGTGGGTGCTGGCGCGCTACGGGTTCAACCTCTCCGACCTGCTCGGCGCCGCCGTGGCCGCGCCGGGTTCGGCCGGTGAGGCGCTGCTGGGGCCGGGCGCCCAGTACGGCGCCACCGAGACGTCGCGGCTGAACTTCCTGTCGCTGTCGCTGGCCCTGGTGTTCGGCACCGCCGGCCTGCCGCACGTGCTCATGCGGTTCTACACGGTTCCCTCCTCGCGCGAGGCCCGCCGCAGCGTCGTGTGGGCGATCTGGATCATCGGGTTCTTCTACCTGTTCACCCTCGTGCTGGGCTACGGCGCAGGGGCACTGGTCGGTGCCGAGGCCATCAACGCCGCTCCCGGCAAGGTGAACTCGGCGGCTCCGCTGCTGGCCTACGAACTGGGCGGGACACTGCTGCTGGGCATCATCGCGGCCGTCGCGTTCGCCACGATCCTGGCCGTCGTCGCAGGTTTGGCCATCACCGCCAGCGCCTCGTTCGCGCACGACGTCTACGCTCAGGTCATCAAGCGCGGCCAGGTCGAACCCGGCGCCGAGGTGCGCGTGGCGCGGCTGACCGTCCTGGTCATCGGCGCTGTCGCGATCGTCGGCGGCATCTTCGCCAACGGCCAGAACGTGGCGTTCCTGGTGGCCCTGGCCTTCGCCGTCGCGGCCAGCGCCAACCTGCCGACGATCCTGTACTCGCTGTTCTGGCCGCGGTTCACCACGCGCGGGGCGTTGTGGAGCATGTACGGCGGACTGATCTCCTGCCTGGTGCTCATCACCTTCTCCCCCGTCGTGTCGGGGAAGGTCGACGCGACCGGGGCGTCGCTGTCGATGATCCGCGACACGTCGGTCGACTTCTCCTGGTTCCCGCTGGAGAACCCCGGGCTCGTGACGATCCCGCTGGCGTTCTTCCTGGGGTGGCTGGGGTCGGTGACCGGTCGCGAGCGCGGGAACGAGCACCGGGCGGCGCAGATGGAGGTCAGGAGTCTGACCGGGGCGGGGGCGGAGAAGGCGACGCAGCACTGAGGCGCCGGGCTCAGGACGGTTCAGGAACGGCGAGGCGCGGTGAACAGCCACTCCACGACCGTCCACCGGCTGCGCAGCAGCGCCAGGACGGTGGCCGCCGCGACAGCCGCGGCGAACGCGGCGGCCACCAGGACGGGAGTCGGGAAGTCGCCGAACCGCGGCACGACGTGCATCACGACGTAGAGCACCGGGAAGTGCGCGACGTAGAAGACGACGGAGTTCCGGCCGACGAAGCGGAGCGGACGCAGCGCGGCCGCGTCCGCGAACCGTGCGGCCAAGGCCGCTGCGAGAGCGGCACCGGCGAGCGTGGCGACGGTGGCGCGGGGCCCGTACCCGGCATCGGGGGCCCAGAGCACCGCGGGCACCAGCACGAGGGCGGCCACGACCAACAGGCGGCGAGACCGCAGCACGGCCGCGAGCCTGCGGGGATCCTCGGCCACCCACCAGCCGAGGAGGAAGAGCGCCATCAGGTAGAGCGGTCGTTCCAGGTACTTCGTGTCGTCAGGCGCCACCTCCGACAGGACCAGGAACACGGCCGCCGCAGGCAGACGCGGAACGCGCCGCAGCGGCAGCGCGACGAGGTAGAAGACGAGGAGGAAGAACAGGTACCACAGGTAGGACCCGCCGCGGAGCAGGTCCGGGACGTACCAGGTGACGGGCCCCAGCCCGCCGGGCCAGGTCAGGACCGCGTACACCGCGGTCCACACCAGGAAGGGCCAGGCGATCGCCCGCCACTTGCCGCGCAGGTAAGGGCTGGCACCCTTGGCCACCGACCGGGGCAGCAGCGCACCGGACAGCAGCACGAGCAGAGGGATGCGGAACGGGGCGACGGCGCTGTTGAGGCTGCCCACCGCATCGGGCACCGGCACGTCCGCGTACCGCAGCAGGGTCCCCGAGTGGAAGACGATCACGAGCAGGACGGCGAGAGCGCGCAGGAGGTCCATCCACCCGAACCGGACCTCCGGACCGTCGGCCCTGGTGGTGCTCGCGCCACTCGTCGTCGCGGCGGCGCCGGAGTCCGGCATGTCACGTCCCCCACTCCTCAGGCACCACTGTCCGGGTGCCGCGGCGGGAAACTACCCAGAGTTGGGGGATTGTGACAACCCACTGATCGGTGACCCGCCGGCAAGCTCTTCCAGGACGGCGAGGAGGCGGGGTACGTCCGCGACGACGTCCGCATGGATGTCCGGAAACCGCAGAGGCCACGGAAGGCGCGGTTCCCTGCCGACGACCATGCGGTGACGCACACGGGCCGCATCGGCCAACTTCACGAAGGTCGGGTGCACCAGAGCGTGGGGAGTCAGCTCGACCACCGCCGTGCCCGGTCGGCAGAAGACCATGTTCGTCAGTCCCGCACCGTGGACGCCGACCACGACCTCCGCCGCACCGAAGACCGCAGCCTCCTCCGCCAGCGACATGCTCCCGGGGTCGACCACCTCGTAGCCGAGGGGTTCGAGCGCGGCGAGGACCTCCGCCGCGTTGACGAGGTTCCGCCGGCGGTCGACGGGGCGCTGGATGAGCAGGCGGGAACCTCGTCGCCGGGTGGGGTCGACCGGCGCCGCAGCGCGCAACCGGTCCACCACCCAGGAGGGAACCCACCGGTTGCGGCCGGGAACACTGGCGACGACCAGACGGTCCACCGAGATCGACACCTGGCGATCGGGCACCACCACGCGCCGGGACTCCGGCACACCCAGCGCGTCCAGCCACTCACAGGCCACGGCGGGAGCCCGGGGCGGCAGCAACCAGTGGTCGGCCTCTTCCGCCCTGGCTCCGAGCCACTCCAGGACCACGAGCAGACGCGGGAGGACCTGCACGGTCCAGTGGTAGTAGTTGGGCGACCAGGGCTGCAGCAGGGAGACGGTGGTGCCCGCCAGGTGTGCCGTCACCGGTCGGTGCCTCAGCGGCGCCATCGCGCGCGCGGAGTGGCCGGCCTCCTGCCAGACGTCCTCGACGAGCCGCCCCTCGTGGAAGATCCACCCGTCCCGACCGCGGACGACCACACCGGCGACGTCGAGGACGAACTGCTCGGGCACGCTCGACGCGTTCCGCAGGTGCAGGGCGCGACGGTCCGCGGCATCGAGCTCCCGCGGCACCTCGAGGTGCACGGGGCGCGCAGGTTCCACCAACTGGTAGCGGGCGCCCACGGCCTGCAGGGCCGATGCGGGAACCGCCGGGATCACACCTCGCCGCGCCTCGCGGGCCAGGTCCTCGAACCGGGACAGGTGGTGCCTCGCGGCGCTCGCGGCGAGGTACCCCCAGCCGATCCGTTCACTCACGCACGAAGATTGACACCTCAACCTGCTGGTTGACCAGTCGAACCAGTGAAATGCCGTCAGCAGGTCGCCGGGACGACCGCGACGAGGTGCTGGGTGTCGAACCAGCGGTTCTCGGTGAAGGTCACACCGGCCGGCGCAGTGACGGCACCGTACTTGCTCCCGTGCCCGAAGGAGTTGCCTTCGAAGAACACGTCGCTGACGTTGGCCGAGCAGGCCACGTTCACCGAGTACGTGCCGCCGTTGAAGAAGTTGCCCTCGAACCGGGCGTTCTGCAGGCGCCTGCTCCCCGTCTCGGTGCCGAGCATGACCGCCGAGTTCACGAAGTCGGTCGAACCCTGCTGCCGGGGGTCGAGGGTGTTGTGCCGCACGAGGATGTTGGAGCCGGAGGTGGACTGCATCGCGTCGGTGTGCACATCGGGGTCACGCACGAGGTCGTGCACGTAGCTGTCGGTGATGACCACGTTGTCTCCCAGGCGGGGACCGTCCTGGGTGCCGCGGATGTCGACGCGACGCAGGGTGTACCCGCCCCAGCCGATCGCCACCTCGGCACTGCCGTCACTGACGATCTCGGAGTCCTCCATGACGAACCCGGGGGCGTCGATGAGGCTCACCGCACGCAGCGTCTCGTCGTTGCACGTGATCTTCGAGTTCCTCACGGTGACGTTCGGGACGTGCACCGTGAGGCAGCCCTGGACGTCCAGACCGTCCAGGACGGCGCCGAACTCCCAGATGTCCAGGTCGCTCGAGGGGGTCAGCACCGTCCCGGCGGGCACGCCGGTGGTGTCGGCGGTCGGGAACCCCTCGGGGATCCCGGAGGTCTCCAGCGGCACGGCGCGCAGGTACTTGGTGATCGACTGGACCATGTACTTGCCGCTGTACAGCTTGGCCACGACCTTGACCGACCCCAAGTAGCCGGTGAGGTCCACGTCGCCGGTGCCGGAGTACTTCTCCCCTGAGACCGAAACGCTGTCGATGGTGCCGCGCTGCACGTCGTTGACGAAGTAGGTGCCACGGTCGAACTTCACCCCCGTGACGGTGGTGAGGTCCACCTCGGTGGCGGGAACGTTCGCGCTGTTGACCGAGGCGCCCTGGTAGGTCATGACCGGCGTCACCGCGGCCTGGGCGGAAGGAGCGGTGGCCGGGCCACCGACGACGACCGCCGCGGCGACGGCGAACGCCGCGGCCGTGCGGGAGAACCGGGAGGAGGGACGGGAGTTGCCGCAGGAGAAGGCGACGAGGGCGCGAGGGGAGATCACGGGGGCCTCCGGGTATCGAGGACGAGAGTGTCCCCAGTGCTTCGGAGGAAGATTTCGTCACCTTGGTCGCCCGTCACGGTGCGGCGTACGGGTGATCCGCGGTGACGCTACTCTGCGTGATCGGTTCAGGGTTTCGGTACCGGCCCACTGCGCTGTGCGGTCATCGCGTCGTACAGGTCGCGTGACGGAACACCGGCCCGGGCCGCCGTCTCACGCACCGCGTCCTTCATGCGGTACCCGTTCCGGACGAGTTCCGTGACCGCGTCCACCAGGTCCGCGGGCTGCGGAGCGGGCCGACCGGTGGATCCGGACACGACCAGGCAGACCTCACCGCGGACCTCACCCCCTTCGGCCCAGGCGGTCAGTTCGCTCAGCGTGCCGCGCACGACCTCCTCGTACGTCTTGGTCAGCTCCCGGCAGACGGCAGCGGGCCGCTCGGCACCGAAGGCCTCGGCCATGGCCGCCAGGGTGGCGCCGGTGCGGTGCGGGGACTCGAAGAACACCAGCGTCCGCTCGTCGTCGGCAACCGCCGAGAACACGCGAGCCCGCTCCCCCGCCTTGCGCGGCGCGAACCCCTCGAAGGCGAAGCGGTCGCTGGGCAGTCCCGAAACGGCCAGCGCCGCCAGCACCGCCGAGGGGCCGGGCACGACCGTCACCGGCAGGCCGGCGTCGACGCAGCCCCGCACGAGCCGGTAGCCGGGGTCGGAGACCGAGGGCATCCCCGCGTCGGTGACCAGTGCGACGGTCGCTCCCTCGCGAACGGCCTCGACGAGCTCGGGGGTGCGGGAGGACTCGTTGTGCTCGTGGTAGCTCAGGATCCGGCCACGCGGTGCCACACCGAGCGCGGCGGCGAGGCGGTGCAGGCGGCGGGTGTCCTCGGCGGCCACGACGTCGGCCGTGGCCAGCAGGTCGACCAACCGTGTCGTCGCATCGCCGGTGTTGCCGATCGGGGTGCCGGCCAGCACCAGGCGTCCTTCCCCCTGTTCACGTCCGTGCGCGTCCTCCACGGGCGCCATCGTGCCTCACACCAGGGGCGGAGGTGCGCACCTACGATGGCTCGGTGATCGTGAACGGGCACCCGACCCTGACCGGACTGTCGCGGCAGGTCGGGGCGTGAGCGCTCTGGACACCGGCGTGAAGCGCACGCGGAGCGGGCCGGTGGACGTGCGGACCCGTCTGCTGGGCGGCACCTCGGAGATCACCGGGGAGTCCTGGCGCCGCGCCTGGTTGCCGTTGCTCCTGGTCACCGCGGTCGGCGGCTTCCTGCGCTTCTTCCAGCTGGGCCGCCCGCACCAGCTCGTCTTCGACGAGACGTACTACGTCAAGCAGGCCTACTCGCTGCTGCTGCATGGAGTGGAGCTGCGCAACGACTCCGCCCTCGAGAAGCCGGACGAGCTGTTCACCGCCGGGACGCCGGACGTCTTCGGCACGACGGGTGACTTCGTGGTCCACCCCCCGGTGGGCAAGTGGATGATCGCCTTCGGGGAGTGGTTGTTCGGGATCGACTCCTCGTTCGGCTGGCGCTTCTCCGCCGCGCTGATCGGCACGCTGTCGATCCTGCTGATCGGACGGATCGCGCGCCGGTTGTTCCGCTCGACGCTGCTCGGGGTCACTGCGGCGGTGCTGCTGGCCTTCGAGGGCCAGCACTTCGTCGAGAGCCGCACCAGCCTGCTCGACGTCTTCCTCATGTGGTGGGTGCTGGTCGCCTTCGCGTTGTTGCTGCGCGACCGGGACCACGCACGGGACAGGCTGGCCCGCGCCGTGGCCGTGCACGGGGTCGCGGGCTTCGGCCCGAGGATCGGCTTCCGGGGCTGGCGGCTGGCCGCGGGCGTCAGCCTGGGCCTGGCGTGCGGGGTGAAGTGGTCCGGCCTGTACGTGCTGGCCGTCTTCGGGGTGATGACGGTGCTGTGGGACGCCGGGGCCCGGCGGGCGATCGGCGTACGCCCCTGGTTCGCGGCCGCGGTGTGGCACGACGGGATCGGCGCCTTCGTCAGCCTCGTTCCCGTCGCCGTCGTGACCTACGTGGCGACCTGGGCCGGCTGGTTCCGCAGCGACCTCGGCTGGGGCCGCCAGTGGGGCGCTGAGCACCCGTCGTCCGGGATCGGCGCGGTCGTTCCGGACGCGCTGCGCAGCCTGTGGCACTACCACCAGCAGGCCTACGCCTTCCACGTCGGCCTCGACAGCCCCCACCCCTACGCCGCCAACCCCTGGTCGTGGCTGGTCCAGGGCCGGCCGACGTCCTTCTTCTACGAGGCCAAGACCGACGGCGTCGAGGGTTGCGCCGTGGACAGCTGCTCGAAGGCGATCACCTCCCTGGGCACCCCGGTGCTCTGGTGGGTCGGCCTGGCAGCGCTGGCGATCCTGCTCTTCTGCTGGGCGTTCCGGCGGGACTGGCGCGCCGGCGCGATCCTGGCCGGGTACGCCGGGGCCTACCTGCCGTGGTTCCAGTACCAGCACCGGACGATCTTCACGTTCTACGCCGTGGTCTTCGTCCCCTTCGTCGTGCTGGCCGTCGTGTACCTGCTGGGTCTGGTGCTGGGTCCCGACCCGAGCGCGGCGGTCCTGCAGCGCGGGGTGCGGGTGGAGGCCGCGCTGCGCCGGCGACGGACCGGGGCTGTGTGCGCCGGGGTCGTGGTCGTGGCGTGCGCGGCCTGCTTCGCCTTCTTCTGGCCGGTCTACACGGCTCAGGTCATCCCGTACGAGTCGTGGAGTCGGCGGATGTGGCTGCCGAGCTGGATCTGACACGTTCTGCGGTCACGGGAAAGTAACGCTGCGGCAACGGGTTCACCTGCTTGGCCGAGGCAAATGCGGCGGAAGTGTGACGGACGCCTCTTGGCGATTACCCACTGCAGTGGTTAGGGTGCGGCAAGTCACAGGTTCGCCCGTCCGGGCGACCCGCGAGCCCGAGGACGCCCATGACTGCACTTCTGGTAGCCAATGACGGCGGTCACCTGGCACAGCTGAAGTCGCTCGCCAAGCGGCTTCCGATCGCCGACGCGTTCCGCTGGGTCACCGTCCCCACTCCGCAGTCGGAGTCCCTGCTCGCGGGTGAGGACGTCACCTGGGTCAAGCCCGGTCCCACCCGGGACCTCAAGGCGGCGTTGCAGAACGCCATGCTGGCCTCGCCGCTCTTCCGCAAGGGCAAGATCTCCGCGGTGGTCAGCACGGGCTCCAGCCTGGCGGTCTCCGTCCTCCCCCAGGCCCGCCTGCACGGGACGCCCAGCTACTACATCGAGAGCGCGACGCGGACCAACGGTCCGAGCCTGTCCGGCCGGCTGCTCGCCAAGATCCCCGGCGTGGAGCTGTACACGCAGAACGCCTCGTGGGCCTCCAAGAAGTGGAAGTACGCCGGCTCGGTCTTCGACGGCTGGGAACCGCAGCCGCTGCCCGAGGAGCGCAAGGTGTCCAAGGTCGTGGTCTCCCTGGGGACCTCACGCACCTACGGGTTCCGGCGCCTCCTGGAACACGTGGCACCCATCCTCCACGACGTCGGCGCCGAGATCCTCTGGCAGACGGGAACGACCGACACCACCGGCCTGCCCGTCCTGGAGCCGCGCAGCGCCGTACCGGCGCAGGAACTGTCGGCGGCGATGCGCGAGGCCGACCTCGTCATCGCGCACGCCGGCACCGGAGTGGCCCTGGAGGCCCTGCAGGCGGGCAAGCTTCCCGTCCTGATCCCGCGCCGTGCCGAGTTCGCCGAGCACGTCGACGACCACCAGGAGCAGATCGCGGGCATGCTGAAGCACCGTGGCCTCGCCGTGGTGCGTGAGGCCGACCAGGTGAGCCTGGACGACCTGGTGCTGGCCGCCAGCAGCACCGTCGGCCTTCGCGAGGACGCCCGACCGCTGGCCCTGTGAACGACGGAACCCCACTCCGCGCCGGAGTGGGGTTCCGTGCGCCGCGGCCTCGGCCGCGACCGGGACCGATCCGGAGGTCGATGACCTCGGGGGGGATCGACCTCCGGGTCGGACTCAGCGAGCCGTCTCGACCCGTTCGAGCAGCGGTCGCCACCAGGCCTCGTTGTCGCGGTACCACTGGACCGTCTCGGCCAGGCCCCCGTCGAACGAGTGCTTCGGGGAGTACCCGAGTTCGGTGGAGATCTTCGAGATGTCCACGGAGTACCGCCGGTCGTGACCCTTCCGGTCCTCGACCTCACGTACCCGCTCCCACCCGACACCGAACGCGTCGAGGATTCGCTGGGTGAGTTCCCGGTTCGTGAGTTCCGTGCCGCCACCGATGTTGTAGACCTCACCGGGCCGGCCGCCGTCCACGACGAGCTGGATGCCGCGGCAGTGATCGTCGACGTGCAGCCAGTCGCGCACGTTGAGACCGTCCCCGTACAGCGGGACCGTGCCCCCACGCATGAGGTTGGTGATGAACAACGGCATGACCTTCTCGGGGAACTGGTAGGGGCCGTAGTTGTTCGAGCAGCGCGTGATGCAGGCGGGCAGCCCGTGCGTTCGGTGGAAGGAACGCACCAGCAGGTCACTGGAGGCCTTCGAGGCCGAGTAGGGGCTGTTGGGTTCCAGCGGGTGGTCCTCGGGCCAGGAACCCTCGGGAATCGTGCCGTAGACCTCGTCGGTCGAGACGTGCACGAACTTGTCGATGTCGTGCCGCACCGCCGCGTCCAGCAGGACCTGGGTCCCCACGACGTTCGTGTGCACGAAACCTGCTGCGCCGTCGATGGACCGGTCGACGTGGCTTTCGGCCGCGAAGTGCACGACCACGTCAGCCTCGGCCATCAGCGCGTCCACGGCGGCCGCGTCGGTGATGTCCGCCTCGACCAGCCGCAGGCGGGGGTCACCGGACACCGGGTCCAGGTTCCGCGGATTGCCCGCGTACGTCAGCTTGTCGAGCACCACGAGGGATTCGATGCCGCCGGCTCCGTGGACCCCCGTCAGGGCCGAGCGAACGTAGTGACTTCCGATGAAGCCTGCACCACCCGTGACCAGGAGTCTCATGGGGCGACATACTACGGTGTCATGCGCGGAATCATCCTCGCCGGTGGATCCGGCACGCGGCTGCACCCGATCACCCGCGGCATCAGCAAGCAGCTCGTCCCGGTCTACGACAAACCGATGATCTACTACCCGCTCTCCACGCTCATGCTGGCGGGGATCCGGGACGTCCTGGTCATCACGACACCCCACGACGCCGAGGGCTTCCAGCGACTGCTGGGCGACGGTTCGCAGTTCGGGGTGAACCTGCAGTGGGCCGTGCAACCCTCCCCCGACGGCCTGGCCCAGGCGTTCGTGATCGGCGACGAGTTCGTCGGTTCCGAGACGGTGGGCCTCGTGCTCGGCGACAACATCTTCTACGGGCCCGGCCTGGGCAACCAGCTGGGCCGTTTCGACGGCCTGCGGGGCGGCGCGATCTTCGCCTACTGGGTGAGCGACCCGACGGCCTACGGCGTCGTGGAGTTCGACGAGGCCGGGAACGCTCTGTCGCTGGAGGAGAAACCCACCGCTCCGAGGAGCAACTTCGCCGTCCCCGGGTTGTACTTCTACGACTCCGACGTGGTGGAGATCGCCAAGTCGCTGGAGCCGTCGGCACGCGGTGAACTCGAGATCACCGACGTCAACCGCACCTACCTCGAACGCGGCGAACTGGCCGTCGAGGTGCTCCCCCGTGGAACGGCCTGGCTGGACACCGGGACCTTCGACCAGATGCTCGCCGCCGGGAACTACGTCAGCACCCTCGAAGCGCGGCAAGGGCTCAAGATCGGCTGTCCCGAGGAGGTCGCCTGGCGCAACGGGTGGCTGTCGGACGAGGAGCTCAGCGACCGGGCCTCGGTGATGGTCAAGAGCGGCTACGGGTCCTACCTGCTCGAGCTCCTGGCGCGCGGTCGGCACGCCTGACGAGCCCGCCCGAGCGCGTCAGCCGGTCCTGCGGCGGCGCGCCAGGTCGGTGAGGGCGCGGGTGGCGGCGTGCACCCCGCACATGCCGTGCACGCCTCCGCCCGGCGGGGTGGCCGCCGAGCACAGGTAGGTCCCCGCCAGCGGCGTCGAGTACGGGTCCAGTCCCACGACCGGCCGGAACAGCTGCTGGCGGATCGTCAGCGCCCCACCGCCCACGTCCCCGCCGACGAGGTTCTCGTTCTGGCGCTCCAGCACCGCGGGCGGTGCCTCGACCCGGGCCACGATCCGGTCCCGGAAACCCGGGGCGAACCGCTCGATCTGCCGGTCCACGCGCTCGCCCGTGCCCGGGTCGCTCGATCCCTGCGGGGTGTGCGCGTAGGCCCACAGCACCCGCTGCCCGCCGGGGGCACGTCCGGGGTCGGCGACGTCCTGCTGGGCGACCAGGACGAAGGGCCGGTCGGGGTGCCGGCCGTGCGCGACGTCGTCCTCGGCGGCCGCGACCTGCGCGGCCGTGCCGCCGACGTGCACCGTGACCGCGTCGGCCAGCCGCGGGTCCCGCCAGGGCACCGGCCCGTCGAGCAGGTAGTCGACCTTGTGCGCGCCGGCGCCGTACCTCCAGCGCCGCATCTGCGCGGCGTAGCGCGGGGGCAACGACGACCCCGCCACCGACAGGAACTGCCGCGGGGTCAGGTCCAGCAGTGTCACGTCGGCCTTCCCGGCGGCCTGCAGGTCGCCCAGCGTCCGCACCGGGTGCTCCAGCAGCACCTTGCCGCCGTGCTCGGCCAGTTCAGCGGCCAGCGCCGCTGTGATCGCTCCCGCACCGCCGGCCGGGACGGGCCAGCCAGTGGTGTGCGCGGCCGCGCCGAACAGCATCCCGAACGCCGCCGTCAGCGGCTGGTCGTGCGGTTGCAGGGCGTGCGCGGCCATCCCGGCGAACAGGGCGCGCGCGGGCTCCCCGCGGAACACGGTGCGAGTCAGCACCGACGACGGCCACGCGGCGCGGGCCCCGAAACCGCCCAGCGTCAGCGGGGCGGTGGGCACCCGCAGCAGCGGCCCGAGGACCGCCGGCACGAGGGACTCCCAGTTCCGCACCGGGCCGGTGAACAACGTCCGCCAGGCGCGACCGTCGCGGCCGAGCGCGGTGACCGCCTCGTCGAGGTCTCCCGGCAGCAGTGCCGCCGGGCCGTCGTCGAGAGGGTGCCCCACCGGGTACCGCCCGTGCAGCCAGCGCAGCCCGTGCCGCTCCAGCGGCAGGGTGGCGAAGAACGGGCTGGCGGCCGCGAACGGGTGGACGGCCGATCCGACGTCGGAGACGACTCCCGGGCCGAGCAGTTCGGCGCTGCGGGAGGCGCCGCCCACGTGCGCGGTCGCCTCCAGGACTGTCACCTCCAGGCCGGCGCGGGCGAGCAGGACCGCGGCCGACAGGCCGTTGGGCCCGGCGCCCACGACGGTCGCCCGGCCGATCACCGGACGCTCTCCCCGCTCAACTCCACGACCGGCACGCTACCAACGGTGATCGGGCCCGGACCTGCCGTCGCGGGAGGGAATCCGCGCCGGTCAGACGGCTGCGAGGACGTCGGAGGCGGCCACGTCCCACCGGGAACGCCAGTCCCCGATCGGCTGCACCCCGGCCCCGGGCAGGTTCTGGGTCGACAGCACCGAGAACGCCGGCCGTGGCGCCGGCCGGACGAACTCCGCACTGCTGACCGGTTTCACGTCGACCTCGGCCAGGCCGGCTGAGGCCAGCACCGTGCGGGCGAACTCGAACCAGGAGCAGGAACCGGCCGAGACGGCGTGGTAGGTGCCGGCCGGCGCACCGGCGCTCACCAGCCGGGCCACGAGGTCGGCCACGTCGCGGGTCCACGTGGGCTGTCCGACCTGGTCGTCGACGACCGACAGCGCCCCGCGTTCGCGACCGGCCTTCACCATGGTCTTGGGGAAGCACCCGCCGTGCGCGCCGTACAGCCACGCGGTGCGCAGGACGAGCGCGTCGGCGCCGCTGGCCTGCACGGCCCACTCCCCCGCGGCCTTGGTGCGCCCGTAGGCGCTGCGCGGGGCCACCAGGTGGTCCGGCGCGTAGGGCTCCTGCGCCAGGCCGTCGAAGACGTAGTCGGTGGACACGTGCACGAATCGTGCCCCCGCGGCGCCGGCTGCCACGGCCAGGTTGCGGGCACCGACGGCGTTGACGGCGAACGCGGCGGCTTCCTCGGTCTCGGCGGCGTCGACGGCCGTGTGCGCCGTGCAGTTCACCAGGACGTCTGTGCTCGCCGGAACGGCCCGCGCGCAGGCCGCGGGGTCGGTGACGTCGAGCTCGGCCCGGGTGAGGGCGAGGACCTCGTGCCCCGCCGTCCGCAGGACGTCGACGACGTCCGTCCCGAGCATCCCGCCTGCTCCCGCGACGACCCAACGCACGCGCGTTCCTCCAGTGCTGTCGATGGGGCAGGGCGACCGCCCTGCCGTTCGCGCGCAGCCTACGGTGACCGAGGAGTCACGGACAGCCTTCACGGCAGTCGGTAGTGTCCGGCCCGTGCAGACACGAGAACTCGCCGTCCCCGGCGCTTGGGAGTTCACACCACAACAGTTCGGCGACGACCGCGGCAAGTTCATGGAGTGGTTCAAGGAACCCTCCTTCACGGCCGAGGTCGGTCACGGACTGACTCTGGCGCAAGCGAACTGCTCCGTCTCGGCCGCCGGGGTCCTGCGCGGCGTGCACTTCGCGGACGTCCCCCCCGGACAGGCCAAGTACGTCTTCTGCGCGGCCGGCGCGGTGCTGGACGTGGTCGTGGACCTGCGGGTCGGGTCCCCGACCTTCGGGCGGTGGGACTCGGTGCTGCTCGACGACGTCGACCGGCGCGCCGTGTACCTGTCCGAAGGGCTCGGGCACGCCTTCCTGTCCCTGGCCGACGGTTCGACCGTCGTGTACTTGTGCTCGGAGGGGTACGCCCCCGAGCGGGAGCACGGCGTCCACCCGCTCGATCCGGCGCTGGGCATCGAGTGGCCCACGCAGGGCCGCGACGGTCGGCCGCTGGAGTTCACGCTCAGCGGCAAGGACGAACAGGCCCCCACCTTGCAGCAGGCCCTGGACGCCGGGGTGCTGCCGCAGGCCGAGCAGGTCGCGTCGTTCACCGCCGGGCTGCGCGCCCGGGCCTCCTAGGAACGTCCCGGCGCGGGGTCGAGGCTGAGGATCTCGCGCCACCGGACGCCTCGGGCGGACCAGCTGTGACCGGCCGCGTAGTTCCGACGCTGCGCGGCGGCCTGCGGATCGGACGCGGCCGCCGCCTCGACAGCGGCCTTGACGAAGTCACCGGCGTTGCGGGCGATCTCGTCGACGACGGTCACGCCCGGCGCGTCCAGCCAGTCCAGCGCCTCCAGCCGGGTGGAGACCACCGGCAGCCCGGCCGCCAGGTACTCCAGGACCTTCAGCGGGAAGCTGGCCTGGTTGAAGTCCGAAGGCGTGTAGGGCATCAACCCCACCGCCGCCCGCGTCAGCACCGCCGAGACGTCCTGCGGGGCTCGGGGTCCGATCCAGTGCATCCGCGGGTGGGACACCAGATCAGCCCACGTGGAGTCCTGCGTGAACGTCGGCTGGCGCGGCCCCACCACGACCAGGTCGAGTCCGGCCTCCAAGACCGCGCGGAACCCCTCGAGGTCGATCCGGTCCGAGACCATGCCGAGGAAGACCGCGAAGGGGCCGGCCGGCAGGTCCAGGTCCTCCCCGGTTCCGGCCGGCGACAACTGCGCCCCGGCCGGGACCAGGTGCGCCTGCCTACCAGAGGCCGCGCACAGTCGCTGCAGCCGTGGGGAGACCACGACGACCTCGTCGGCCAGGGCCAGGCTGAGGTCACGTCCGCGACGCAACCGCTCGGCGGGAACCCCGACCAGACCGGCGCCGGCGACGTAGTCGTCCTTGACGAGGAAGGCGGTGCGGGCCCGCAGCGCCCGGGCGGCTGCCTGCAACGGGCGGCCCACGTTCTGGGCGCTCACCAGGGCCTGGGGCCGCCGGCCGTCACGATGGACAGCGGCCAGCAGCGTCGCCGCGACGACGGGAGCGTTGAGGTGGTGCAGTCCGCGACGGCGGCTGGCCGGTGGCACCCACGGCGTGACGACGGTGATCCCTTCGGGCGCCTGGACCGCCGGCCGGCGCACGCGCAGTCCGTCGGCCTTGGTCCAGACCGCGGTGGGCGGCTGGACGAACAGAACGTCGTGCGTGCAGGCCAGTTCGGCCGCCAGGCGCTGCTCGTAGAGCCGGTGCCCCTGGAAGGGCGTGCTCGACAGCAGGGCGACCAGCGGGCGTCGCGAACTCACGCGGCCTCCCGGACCAGGCAGGCCAGGTCGGCGGCCATCCGCGCGGTGGAGAACCGCTGTCGTACGCGCTCGGCGGCGGCCCGCCCCATCGCCGCGGCTCGGTCGGGGTCGGCCAGCAGGCCGCTCACGGCGGCGGCCAGCGCCGCCGGGTCACCGGGCGGCACCAGCAGCCCGGTCTCACCGTCAGCGACGTAGTCCTCCATCCCGGCGGTGCGGGTCACGACGACCGGCACCCCGCAGGCCATGGCCTCCAGCGAGGCGGTCAGCCCGGAGCAGTGCACGTTCGGGACCAGCGGGACGACGACGACCGCGGCGCGGCGGTAGACCTGCTCGCGCAGGGCGACGTGGTCGAGCTGCACGGTGCGGCTGCGCGGTCCGGCGGCCACCTCGCGCGTGGTGGCCACGGTGAGGTCGGCGCCAGGATCGGCGCGCAGGATCTGCGGCCACGCGGCCGCGAGCGTGGCGTAGTCGCGGTGCCGGTCGTTGCCGACCGAGGCGACCGTCCCGGTGGCCGCGGCGACGGGCCGTTCGGTCCAGAAGTCGGTGTCGATGCCCTGCGGCACGTACTGGACCTGCGGAGCCCGCAGCCCCCAGCGTTCCAGCACCGGCAGCTGGGCGGTCGACAGGACGAACAGGCGCCCGGCGCGTCGCAGGTAGCGGCGCGTGACGGCTTGCGCTGCAGCCGATCCGCCGTCGGTGGCCCACACCACTCCGGAGACCACGGGCCGGGAGCCGCCCACGGCGGCCAGGGCGGGAACACCGAGGCGTTCCTCCCAGGTGAGCAGCGGACCGGTCCCGCGCCAGCTGCGCCCGAACCGCAGGCCGTCCAGGAGCTTGCCCGACGCCCGTTCCAGGGGCCGTGGGACACCCACGTCGAGCAGGCGCGGCTCGAGGTCGTGGTCGGCGAGCCGGTCCAGCCCGTAGGGGAAGCGGTCCGGGACGAGGCCCTGCGCGTGCCGCTGCGGCCAGCCCTTCGTGTGCGCCGAGGCAACCGCCACGTCGACGGTGAGGGACGACCGGGTCCGCGGCTCGGCGCCCGTCGCCGGCGAGGGCGTGCTCATCCGGCGGCCGCCACGGATCCGTCCTGCGCCCCGCTGGGGAACAGCCGCAGCAGCTCCCGCGCGGCGTCGATCGCCTCGTCGGCGGTCGTGGCCGTACGGGTGAGCTCGCTGTCGCTCGTCCACGCGTCGCGGAAGTCGCGGATCTTGCCGTAGGAGTTGTCCAGCACGACGTGGGGGATGCCGAGCAGCAGGCAGAGGATGTGGCCGTGCAACCGGTCGGTGACGACGACCCGACCACGGCTGAACGTCCGGATCCCGGCCTGCAGGTTCTGCCGCGCCATGGAGGTGTAAGCCGCGGACAGCACGGGCTGGGTGAGGCGTGCGGTCCGTGCGCCCTCGACGCGGCGCACGGCGCCGATCGTGCGGCGCTTGACCTTCCAGGCCCGGTGGCTGAACTCGTGGGTGCCCCAGTCGGTGACCGGCAGACCCGCGGCACGGAAGGTTGCCGCGTGCCCCACCCCTTCGCGGTCGTCGCGCATGAGGCAGAGCACGTCGACCTCCGGCGGTGCACTGCGCTGCAGCGTCCCGAGGCCGAACGCGGCGTCGGGGACGAGGCTGAGCGAGGCGTTCGGGAACATCGCCTCGGCCTCGGCCAGCGACCGCCGGTCGCGGACCATCAGGTGCAGGTCCGGGTGGGCGCGCAGCGCCGCCGAACCCGCCGCGGCGCCGTCCCGGTCGGAGTACCAGACCGACTGCGGCAGCTGGACGACGCGCCGGTCGGCGAACCGGCGGGCGACGTCCTCGCGGAAGCGCTGGTAGTCCGGCCAGACGTCACCGAAGTTCCCGCCGCCGTGCAGCATGATCGGGTTCGCGCCGTTGCGGGCGCGCAGTGCGGCGGGCACGAGCGAGTGGTGCTCGCAGGTGTAGTCAACGGAGATCCCGCCGCGCGCCAGGAGGGCGCGTTCGCCGAGCCAGATCAGGGAGTCGCCGACGTTCTTGTGCCCTGGGAAGTCCAGCAGGGCCGCGTGCTCGGCACCGACCGCGCGCGTCACGGCCTCCTGCCAGAGGGCACCGAGGCGGTGGACGAGGGCCGCATCCGGTCGGGTGACGGTCATGCGGGGAGTGTAGGGGGACGGCCACTGGCGGTCACTGCAGTGCTGCGCAACGCGCACCGCAGGTTGACGCCGACGAACAGGGCGCGGGCGGTCGTGTGCGCCAGCAGGTAGCGCGCGCGGCGTCCGGGGGTGGTGAGGATCCCCGCGCGCACGGGCGGGTGCACGATGGCCTGCCCGGCCAGCCGCACGTGGGCTGCGGCAACCCCGGCGAAGTGCCGAGGTCCGCGGCCCCGGGCCAGGTCGACGTCGCACCGTCCGCGGGCCACCCGCAGCGTCTTGCCGACCATGGCCGACCACGTGGAGCGGGCGGGGTGGTGCACGACGGCCCGCTCGGCGTAGCCCTGCGCTCCCCCGCGGCCGGCGACCCGCTGTCCCCACTCGGCGTCCCCCCGGGACTTCAGGGAGGCGTCGAACGGGCCGACCTCGGCCAGGGTCGAGCGCCAGGTGAAGAGGTTGGCGGTCACCGCGAACCGCTGCTTGGCGAGGTACTCCTGCTGCGGGAAGGCGTGCGCGGCCTCGTACAGCTCCCACGCCGTGCGCGGGGCGCCCGCCGTGAAGGACAGCTCCACCGCTCCGCCGACCATCGCGATACCGGTCCCGGTGCGCTGCAGGGCCTGCACCCCGGCGCTGAGCCAGTCCGGTTCGGGTGTGCAGTCGGCGTCGGTGAAGGCGACGACCTCGGCAGCGTCGTCCTGCTGCAGTTCGGCCAGCGCGCGGTTGCGGGCCCGGTAGGAACCGGAGGCCGGTTCGGACAGCAGGACGAACCGGTCGTCGTCGGGCACCGCCGCCGAGACGTCGAGGCGGGAGGCGTTGTCCACGACGACCACGCGCACCGGCCCGGGGTAGTCCTGGTCGGCCAGGGCCCGCAGGCAGCGGCGCAGCTCCTGCACCCCTTCCGGTCCCGAGGCGTGTGCGGGCACGACGACGGCCACCGGGGGCAGCGGGGAAGCACTCACGGGGGCGGATCCTGCTACGTGACGTGGCCGAGCTGCAACGACCTGTCGCCGTGAGGGGCGATCGAGTGAGCGCGATGACCCAGTGCAACCGGTGTGCGACGATGCGCCCACCGCCGCCGACGGAGGGAGACAGCATGTCGACGCTCGAGTCGGCACCGGAGGACCTGGCCGGCCACCCGGCCCCCTTCGTCGACGTCGTCGTCCCGGTGAAGGACGACCCGCGCCTGGAGGCGTGCATCCGCGCGCTGCTCGCCCAGGACCACCCGGCGGACCGCTTCCGGATCATCGTGGCCGACAACGGCTCGCGCGAGCCACGGCACGACCTCGCCGACCTTGACCCGCGGGTGAGCGTTCTGGTCGAACCGCGACCAGGCTCGTACGCCGCGCGCAACGCCGCGGTGGCCCGAGCGCACGGCGACGTCCTGGCGTTCACCGACTCCGACACGCTGCCCGATCCGGGCTGGATCTCGCACGCCGTCCGGGCCTTGCAGGACGGGGCGCAGGTCGTGGCCGGCCGGGTGCGCGTCTACCCGCGCGACACGGCCCGCCCCCACCCCGTCGAGGCCTTCGAGGTCGTCAACGCCTTCCGGCAGGACCGCACCGTCCGCCAGGGTTTCGCCGTGACGGCGAACATCGTCGTCCCGCGCGACGTCTTCGACGCCGTCGGGCCGTTCAACGCCGACCTGCCCTCCGGTGGTGACGCGGAGTGGTGCGGCCGCGCCGTCGCCGCGGGGTTCGCCCTGACCTACGTCGACGACGCCGTCGTGGCCCACCCCGCGCGCGAGTCCTACGCCGAGGCGTGGAAGAAGTTGTGCCGGGTGCAGCACGGCCGGCAGCTGCGGGTGCGCGCCGGGGAGAGGCCGCCGGGCGAGCTGTCCGTCAAGGCGTTCTACCCGCCGGTGGGTTCGATCCTGCGCGCGGCGCGCTCGCGGGAGCTGACCGGGGTGCGCAGCCGCGTCGCGTACGTCGTCGGCGCGTTCTACATGCGGTACGGCCGCGCGGCGGCGGCGGTGAAGTACCGCTGAGCGCGGCCCGTGTCGACGACCTGAGCATCGCCCGCGAGCGCCGTGCACGCCGCCGGCGGTTGCGGTCGCTGCCCACGCTCGTCGTGGAGGCGCTGCGGTTGTGCTGGAGCGCGCGCCGCCGGGACCTGGTGCTGGTGTTCGGCGTCCAGCTGCTGGGCTCGGCACTGCTGGCGGTGCAGGTGTTGGTGGGTCGTGAGGCCCTGACGCGTGTCCTGGGCGGCGGCAGCGGGGGCGGGGACGGCGACCTGGTGTCGGCCGCCGCGGGACCGCTGCTGGCGCTGGCCGCGGTCAGCGTGGTGGCCGGCTTCGCCGGAGCCGTCCGCGGTCAGCGCATGCGGCTGCTGTCGGAGGCGGTGCAGCGCGCCGTGTGGCGCCGGGTCCTGGACACCACGACCCGGGTGGGGCTGGAACGGTTCGACGACCCGGAGTTCTACGACCGGCTGCAACGGGTTTCGACGAACGCGGTGTCCCGGCCGGTCGGGGTGGCGCAGGGGCTGGTGGGGATCCTCGGCGGGCTGGTCGGGTCGGTCGGCCTGGTCCTGGCGTTGTGGAGCATCCAGCCGCTGCTGCTGCCGGTCCTGGTGCTGGCGGGGGTTCCGGTGTTCCTGGTCTCGCGGCGGGGCGGGCGGCTGGAGTTCGACTTCGCCGTCGCCCAGTCCAGTGCGTACCGGGTCCGCACCTACCTGCGCTCGGCGCTGACGGGGCGGCGGGAGGCCAAGGAGGTCCGCGCCTACGGGCTGGCCGAGCACCTGGGGACCCGGTACGAGGAGCTGCTCGAGAGGTACCAGCAGGACCTGACGCGGCACGTCGGCCGGCGGATGCGCCTGTCGCTGCTGTCGCAGGTGCTCACGGCGACGAGCGTCGTGGCGACGGTGGCGATCCTGCTGTGGCTGGTCGACGGCGGGCGGATGTCGCTGGCCGACGCGGGTGCCGCCGGGGCCGCCGCACCGCTGCTGGCGTCCCGGCTGGCGGCTTTGGCATCGGGAGTCGGCACGGTGCTGGAGGCCGGGTTGTTCCTGGACGATCTGCAGGGGTTCCTGACGCAGGGCGCTCGGGGCCGGGAGACCTCGGGCGCGGTCGCCGAGGACTTCAAGGAGCTGCAGGTCGAAGACGTGGTCTTCTCCTACCCGCAGGGAGGGCGGCCCGCTCTGCGGGGGGTCTCCCTGGACGTCCGCCGCGGCGAGGTCGTGGCCCTGGTCGGGGAGAACGGGTCGGGCAAGACGACGTTGTCGAAGCTGCTGGCCGGATTGCTGCGCCCGGAGGCGGGGACCCTGCGCTGGAACGGGACCGACGTCACCGAGCTCGACCCGGCCTCGGTGCGCGACCACGTGGCCGTCGTCTTCCAGGACTTCGTGCAGTGGCAGTTCAGCGCCGCGGAGAACATCGCCGTGGGCCGGCCGGGCCGGCCGGACGAGACGGCCGGCGTCGTGGCCGCCGCCGTCCAGGCCGGGGCGGACGAGCTGCTGCGCAAGCTGCCCGCCGGCTACGACACCCCGTTGAGCGCCGAGCGGGCGGGCGGCGTCGATCTGTCGCTGGGGCAGTGGCAACGGGTGGCGCTGGCGCGGGCGTTCTACCGGGGCGCCGAGCTGGTGATCCTGGACGAGCCGACCGCGGCGCTGGACGCGCGGGCGGAGGCCGAGCTGTTCGCCGGCATCCGCGAGCTGATGGCCGGGCGCACGGTCGTCCTGGTCTCGCACCGGTTCTCCAGCGTCCGCGAGGCCGACCGGATCGTCGTGCTGCGTGAGGGACTGGTCGACGACACCGGGACGCACGAGGAGCTGCTGGCGCGGGGCGGGCTGTACGCCGAGCTGTACACGCTGCAGGCGCAGGCCTACCTCGACGAACCGGTGACGCCGTCCCGCGGGACGGGACGGCACGTCGCCTCACCCCGTGACTGAGGGTCAGCAGACGGGCTCCGCCGCGCACCTCAGGGTCACGCTCCGTCAACGTTGAACGACAGCAGCGCCGGAGCGTTGCGGTCCACCTACTCTGTGCTCGTGAACGAGGTGGAGGAGCGGGTTGCCGTGCGTACGGACGAACTGGCCTGGAACGAGGTGGACGACCAGATCGTGGTGCTCGACACGACGACCTCGACGTACCACGCGGTCTCCGGCGCGGGAGTGGCGTTGTGGCCGCTGCTGGTCGAGGGCACGACGCGCCAAGCTCTGCTGGAGCGGCTGACCAGCACCTACGACGTTCCCGCCGACCGGGCCGCAGCCGACCTGGAAGCCTTCCTCTCCTCCTGCGCGCCGCTGCTGCGGACGGCCTGAGGTGCCCCTGCACCGAACCTTGCCCCGCATCCTGCGTCGAATCCTGCGCCGGACCCTTCGCCGCCTCCGGATCGTGCGCCACGGCGGGCTGAGCGCCGCGGTGTGGGCCGAGCGGTCGCTGCGTGACGTCCGCCGGACGCTGCCCGCCGACGGGCTGCGCACGCGTGTGCTGCCACCCCCGGCCCTGCCCGCCGCCGGGCTGGAGGCCGTGGAGGCGGTGCTGCGCCGGCGCGAGGCGACCTGCCTGCAGCGGTGCCTGGTCGTCCAGGCGTGGCTGCTGGCGCACGGCGAACCCCGCGAGGTCGTCGTCGCGGCCTCGGTGGCGCAGGGTTTCGCCGCGCACGCCTGGCTCGACGGTCACGACGAGGACGAGAGCGCGACGTACTGCGAACTGACCCGCGTCCCGGCGCTGCGGTGACCGGTCCCACCGTTCCCGCGGACCGGCTGACGGCGCTGGAGTCGGTGTGGGGCATGCCCTTCGGCCGCCAGCCCGGGGTCGCCGCCCTGGACCGCGGTGCGTCGTCGACGCTGCGCGGGGCCGTCGAGCGCGCGGTGCTGCCGGCCCTGCGGCGACCGCCCTGCGTCGTCAGCTTCTCCGGTGGACGGGACTCCTCGACGGTGCTGGCGGTGGCGACGGCCGTGGCCCGGCGGGAGGGGCTGCCCGACCCGGTCCCCTACTCCCACCGGTTCCCCGGCGTCCCGGACTCGCACGAGGACGACTGGCAGGAACTCGTCGTCGGCCACCTCGGGTTGAGCGAGTGGGAACGGCCGCGCTGGACCGACGAACTCGACGTCCTCGGCCCGCACGCGCGCACGGTGCTGCTGCGCGACGGCGTCCTGCCGCCCTTCAACGGCCACCTGCACGAACCGGTCTTCGCCGCCGCGCACGGCGGATCGGTGCTGACCGGCATCGGCGGCGACGAACTGTTCTCCCAGGTCTCGCGCTACCCCGTCGTGCGGGTGCTGGCCCGACGGGCCCCGCTGCGACCACGGGCGCTGCCGCACCTGCTGTTCTCGGCGCTGGCCCCCCGGGGCGTGCGGGCCCGTCGGGTCGCACACCGGCTCCCGCTGGAGTTCGGGTGGGTCCGGCCGGCCGCGTTGGCCCGGTTGCGCCGGGAACTGGCGCAGGACTCGGCCACCGAGCCGCTGCGCTGGGACGTCGCCGCCCGGTCGTGGATGTGGACCGGGCGCATCCTGCACGTCCCGCGGCTGGCCAAGGAGCGGATGGCCGCGGCCCACGACGCGGTCGTGGTGCACCCGTTCGCGACTCCCGAGGTGCTGCGGGCCGCCGCGGCGGCGTGGGGACCGGCCGGGCCGCGGGGCCGAGCCGGGGAACTGCTGCGCTCCTTCGGGGACCTGCTGCCGCGGGAGGTGTTCACCCGTGAGACCAAGGCCGGGTTCAACGGCGCGTTCTGGGCCGGAGCCGGGGCGCGATTCGCCCGCCGGTGGACCGGCGTCGGCGTCGACACCGACCTCGTGGACCCCGAGGCGCTGCGTGCGCAGTGGTCCGGACCGGATCCGGACCTGCACTCGATCACCCTGCTGCAGCAGGCGTGGCTGGCCCAGGAAGGCCCTGCACCCCTCGGGCGCTGAGGGTTGCGGCGAGCACGTGCGCGGCCCGGTCGACCTCCTCGAACCGGCGTGGGCGGCGGAACCGGTAGGTCGGCAGCGTCAGCAGAGCGAGCACCGCGTTCTGGTCGGCCGGCGGCAGCTTGAGGGCCAGGGCCTCCACCAGGGCCGGCCACCGGGCGGGCAACGGGACGTCGTCCACACCGGTCTGCTCGCCCCACGCCAGGTGCACCAGCCCGGCCAGTTCCAGCTCCGCCCCGGCGTCCAGCTGGTCGTCGACCTCGACGCGGAAGCGTTGCCGTCGCCCCACCACCCCGATGTCCTGCCCCACCCCGTAGTGCTCGGCGGTGGGGCGGCGCAAGTCGATGCACCGGGGTCCCGGCAGCACCCGCGAACCGTCCAGGACGAGGACGTCGTCGGTGACCAGGGGCAACCCGGCCCGCACGAGCGAGTACATCGCCGTGCTCTTGCCGGCTCCGCGTTCCCCCAGGACGGCCCACACCCGGCCGTCGACGAGGACCGCCCCGGCGTGCAGCGCCACCTGCCCCCGCCACCAGGCGACGGTGGCCGCCGTGGCCGCGAGGTAGGGGTGAACGACCTCGTCGTCGGCCGGTGGGCTCACCGCGCGGAACGTCGTGGTGGCCCGGGCACGGTCGATGTCCACCCGGCCCCTGGTCATCGGCAGCACGGCGCGAGCCCGGTCGGCAGCCGTCGGGACCTCGTCGTCGGCGGGAGCGACGATCCGCTCGATGCGCCACGTCGTCTCGTGGCCGCCTGCCGTGCGCAGGAGCCTGCGGGCTCCGGTGAGGTCGGGCAGGGCGAGGCCGTAGGCGACGGGGGGGACGGTCGCGGCGGGGGTCACAAGGAGAAGGGAACCAGGTCGCCGCTTCGACCGCAGGCCCCATCTGACTGGTGGTAAGTCGATCTTCACGGACAGTACGCGAAACGGGTGACTCTGCAGTAATCTCACAAGCACCGAACGTCACAGCTCGGCGCACCGCCGCACCGCCGCACCGCTAGTCAGCACGTCCTTGTGATCGCGTACGCCTCAGGAGGCACTCATGGCCGAGCACTACGTCGCTCCGCGCCTGACCACTCTCGGTTCCCTCGCCGAACTCACGCTCCGCAACAAGAAGTTCGGGCTCAAGAGCGACGGTGACTTCTTCTGCGAGGACGACAACAGCCTGACCCCGCTCTACACCGTCTCCTGAGGAAGGCACCTCCTGTGAACAAGGCGTACGAAGCCCCGACCATGACCACGCTGGGCTCCCTGGCGGACCTCACGCTGGCGCCCAAGCAGTTCGGGCAGCGCAGCGACGGCGACTTCCTCAACGGGAGCGGCCTGTACACCGTCTCCTGCGAGTGCAACGACGTCGCGCTCTGAGCGTCCTGAACAGCTCTGCTGAAGGTCCCCGTCGCGCCCTCCGTGCGGCGGGGACCTTCGTGCGCTCACGGCTGCGCGGCCGGCCGGGCCCTCCCGGGGGCGTCGAAGTCGACGCCTTGGCCGACGTCCTGCGGCTGCACCGGATCGGACCCAGCCTCGACCACCTGCTGCGTACGGCCCCGGACGCCGGCGCGGTGGCGCACCTGCGGGCCGCGACCCGCCCCGCGACGCTGGCGCAGGCCGCCCGCCAGCTGCCCGTCCAGCTCGACCTGCGCACGGTCGCGCGAGCTCTCGACGGCCTGCCGTGGGCGGTCCTGAAGGGCCCGGCCGTCGCCGCGACGGTCCACGGCGGGGCCCCGCGCGAGTTCCACGACCTCGACGTCCTGGTCTCCCCCGCCGCCTTCGGCGACGCCCTGCGCGCCCTGGAGGCCGTCGGGGCACGGGCCATGGACCCCGACTGGGCCGGCATCCGCGCCGCGCGCGCCGGCGAGATCGCGGTCGCGCTCCCGCACGGGACCTTCCTCGACCTGCACTGGCACCTGGTGAACCGGCCCGCGCGGCGGCAGCGGTTCACCCTCGAGGTCGACACCCTGCTGGACCGGGCCCGTCAGGTCGAGCTGCTCGGCACCCGGGTCCCGACCCTGGACCCGGTCGACCAGCTGCACCACCTCGCGCTGCACGCCTGCCTGTCCGGGGCGTGGCGGCTGCTGTGGAGCTACGACCTGCGGCTGGCCGCCGGTCTGACCGACGACGCCGGCTGGAGCGAGCTCGTGGAGCGCACCCGCTCGGCGGCCACCTCGCTGCCGGTGGCGATGACGCTGGCCCGTGCCCGGCAGACCTTGGACGCGCCCGTGCCGGGCCCCGTGCTGCGCTCCCTGGCCGGCCCCTCACCGTGGCTGGCCGCGCAGACGGTCGTCACGGCGACACGCCCGCCGGAACGGCTCGCAGGCGCGCGCCGCAACGGCGCCATCCTGTTCACGAGCACCGGGCGCACGACCGCGGCCAGTGCGGCGGAGTTCGCCCGGGCTTCACTGGCCCGCGGCTCCCGGCGCCCCGCCGCGGCCGCGCCGGATCCGACCACGGGCGACGACCGCGCCGGGTACCTGGACTACGTGGCCGACCAGACCGGGGCGGCAGGAGCGGCGGGACCTGCCGGCCGGGTTCAGGCGGCGGCCGAGTAGAGCCGACGGCCCTGCTCACGCCCGTACAACCGCGCGGCGCGGCACACCCAGCGCCCGCGTCGCCCCGGGCCCTGGACCAGGTGGTGCACGTGCCGCAGGAGCCACTTGGCGTCGTTGACCGAGACCCCCGCCGGAGGCGTCGCCCCGTGCCGGCGGTACTGGGCGAGCAACCGGGCCTCGTTGCGGGCGTAGTCGCGGAACTGCCGGGCGGTGCCCCACAGGTCCGAGCGGTAGCGGTACTGCACCACCGCCTCGGCGGCCAGGCCGATGCTGTAGCCGGCCAGCTGCACGCGCCAGCTGAAGTCCACATCGTCGCCGCCGGCCACGTAGGACTCGTCCCACCCGCCGACCGCCAGGGCGACATCCCGCCGGACGGCCAGGTTGCACCCCATCGCGAACGGCAGGAACCCGAAGCGGGTCTGCAGGACACCGGGCGTCGGCCCCGGACGCCAGGTCCGGCGCACGGCGTCGTTGGGGGTGATCACGTCCATGGTCCCCCCGACGAGGTCGGCCTCCTTGGTCGCCTCGACGAGCGAGCGCAACCACTGGGGGACGACGAGGTCGTCGGCGTCGCAGATGGCGACCAGGTCAGCGCGGGCCTCGCGCAGACCGACGTTGCGGGCGTGGCTGACGCCCTGCACGCCGGCGGCGTCGACCCGCCGCAGGTCCAGTCCGTACTCCTGCGCCCACGCCTCGACGTGGTCGGCCAGCCCGTCGCTGCTGCCGTTGTCGGACAGGACGACCTCGAAGGTGCCCTCGAAGTCCTGAGCCGCCAGGGCGGCGAGCTGCTGCTCCACCACACCCACGACGTTGAAGCAGGGGACGACGACCGAGACCTCGGGCCTCGCCTCCGTGCTCACCGGGTCCGTGCTCACCGGGTCCGTGCTCATCGGGTCCGCCCCACCTCTCCGTCGCAGTTCACGCGCGCTTCCCTCCGGCGTCGCTGGTGACGTCCAGGACCTCGCTGGTCGCTCCCCCGGCCGAGGCCGGGCCGGAGGCGACCTGGGTGACGTCGGTGACGTCCGCCGCCGGCCCCCGGCGCCGGCGCAGCGAGCGCACGTCGCCGAGGACGCGCCGGAACACCGGCCGCGCCAGCACGACCAGAGCCAGCAGGTAGACGGTCCCGGCGAGCACCGCGGACAACAGCAGGCGCGCCCAGTCGGCGAGGGAGTGCAGCAGGAGCGTGTCGACGCCCCACACCACGACCGCCATCACGACCGCCGCCGCGAGCACCCTCAACGCCTTGACGGTGCTGGTCACGGGAATGCCGACGGTGCGCTGGATCACCAGTTGCCTGATCGGAACCGACACCAGCGTCCGGAGCAGGAGCCCGGTGGCGACCCACAGCAGGCCGTGCGGGACGAGCAACAACACGATCGCAATGTGGACGACGACGATCCCGGTGACCATGACGACCTCGGGACGCAGCTTCCCCACCGCCACGAAGACGGCCCGGTCGAACTGGCTGAAGACGCCCAGGGCGGCGGTGACGGCCACGATCTGCGCGACGTCCGCGGTCTGGGCCCACTGGTCCCCGAGCAGGAAGGGGACGAGGACGGGGCTGGTGACGGCCAGGAAGAGCATGGCCGGGAACATCACCAGCCCGGCGGTGTAGAGCGCCGACTCGTAGGCCCGGAAAAGTCGCGGCCGGTCGTCCTGCAGCTTGGCGAAGGCGGGCGTGGCGACGGTGCTGACCACCGAACTGCCGGTCTCCTGCAGGATCTTGACCAGCCGGTTGGCCACCGACCACAGACCCAGCAGGGCCGAGGACCCCATGCCGGCGAGGATGAACTCCTCACTGCGGTTGCGCGTCTGCAGCAGGAGGTCGACGCCGAGCAGCTTGCTCCCGAAACCCAGCATGGTGCGCGCTTCCCGACGGTCCAGCACGAACCGGGGGAACCACCGGACCACCGACCAGGTGATGGCGACGTTGACCAGCCCGCGGACCAGGCTCTGGGCCACCAGCGCCCAGACCCCGGCCCCCGCCAGGGCCAGCACGATGGCGACGACCGAGCCCACCAGGGTGGCGATGGTGCCGCGCACCGCGAGCGACTTGAACCGCATGTCCCGGCGCATGAGAGCCGTCGGGACGCTGCCCAGGCCGGTGAGGACCAGGACGAGGCTCAGCCAGCGCAGCACCGGCGCCAGGTCCGGTTCGCCGAACAGGTGCGCGAGCGGACCTGCGAGCGCGGCGAGCACCCCGGCGAGCAGAACGGCGAGCGCCGTCGTCGTCCAGAACGCGGTGCTCCGGTGCCGCTCCGTCAGGTCCTGCGTCCGGATGAGGTACGTCGCCATGCCGCTGTCGGACAGCAGTTGAAGCACCGCGATCACGGACATGGCCAGGGCCACGAGGCCGAACTCGGCCGGTTGCAGCTGACGGCTGATGATGATGAAGGCGCCGGCGGTCGTGGCTCGCACGAGCCACATCTGCACCGCGCTCCAGATGACTCCCGCAGCGGCGCGCTGCCGCAACGACTTCGGGGTCACCGCCCCGCTCCCCGGCGCCCTGTCGCGGGCGGCTCAGGGACGCGTCGACAGCTGAGCCAGCGCATCCGGCACCTCCGTCCACGTCGCGGCGAAAGCGCTCGTCGGATCCTGCGCCAGCCAGGTCTCGTGCAGTGCCCGCACCTTCCCGAACTTGTCGTTCACGACGACGTGCGGGATGCCCAGGAGGGTGGAGATGACGTGCCCGTGCAGTCGGTCGGTGACGACACGCTCCCCGCGGGAGAGCAACGCCGTGGCTCGGTCCAGGTTCGCCCTCGCGAGGAAGCGCATGGACTCCCTAGCTGCGGCCGCGGTGGCCCGCCCCGGAGCACGGCGCTGCAACCGGTTCAACCTCGCGGCCACCTTCAGACCCAGGGCTGAGCGGGAGCGGGGCGGCGCCTGCACCCAGTCGAAGGTCGACGGGAAGCCCTCCACCCCGCCGGCTTCCTTGTCGGTACGGGCTTGGACGACGAGAGGTTCGACTGCAGGGTTCCTGCGGAGCGGTCCGAGCGCGAACGCCAGGTCGGGGACCAGGTGCACCTCGCAGTCGTAGTCGCGCTGGGCGATCTCGAAGCTGCGCTGGTCACGGACGAGGAAGATGAAGGATCCGTGTTCACCCACGGCCCGGCGCAGTTCCTCGCGGTGGTGCTCGTCGACGTGCTCGATGGACTGCGGCAGCTGGACGGCCGGCCGGCCCTTGGTGTCGCGCAGGAACTTCAGCCGGTGCTCGTGGTGCGTCGGGTACAGCCCGCCCCACGTGCCGCCAGCCATCGACAGCGGCAGCGAATCGCGGGACAGCAACGCCGCGTCGTAGGAGCGACGGTCGAGGATGCGCTCGACCGGCACCGCGGCCGACCTGGCAGCGGCCTCCAGTCCGAGGTGCAGAGCCGAGTCACCGCAGTTGAAGTGCATGGGGAAGTCCAGCGCGGTCCAGGACCGGTGACCCCGAGGCAGGATCCGACCGAGGTCGGTCAGCAGCCGGGCCCGCAGGCTCTCGACCACCGGCGAACCGGTCGGCAGGGTGTCCGGGCTCGTGTCAGGCACGCGTCGCTCCAGGTGCTGTTTCGCTGTCGAGTCGGGTGGGACGGAGTTCACCGCCGGGCGCGGTGCGGCCCGCTCGGGACGCGAGCAGGCCGAGGGTGATCATCAACAGGACGGTGGGTTGCGGGAACGAGGTCAGGTCGCTGGTGAAGGTCCCCATGAGCACCACGCCGAGCACCGCGAGCAGTGCTCGGTTCAGGCTCCGGTCGGCGGCGTCGGCGGCCAGGACGCTGCGGTCCCAGGCGACCCCGGCGGCTACGAGGAACAGCAGGGCGAACACCACCACGCCGACGGCACCCCCACCGATGAGCGTTCCGAGCCAGGTGTTGTCCAGGAACACGCCGCCGGTCTCCGGCCGGTAGACGCCTGCGCCCAGGCCCAGTACCGGGTTCTGCCGGAACATCTGCTCGACGAGAGCGTAATCGGACAGGCGGCCGGTCACGCTGTTGTCCTCAGCCGCATCGCGGAAGATGGCGGTGAGCGACTCGGTCAGCGTGGGCACGAAGGCGAACATCGCGAGCAGCCCCAGGAACCCGACGACGAGGGCGGCGAACTTCTGCGCCAGCGGCCAGATCGAGACGCCGACGACGACAGCGATGGCCAGGCCGAGGATCGCGCTGCGCGACACCGCGAGGGGAACGCCGGCCACCAGCACCACCGAGGCGAGGACGGCCAGCCGTCGCCGGCCCACGGTCGAGGCGTAGCGCGCCAGGTGCATCGCCAGCGGCAGCGCCGCGGTGGTGGCCAGGGAGAACTCGATGGGGTGCTCCCCCGTCCCCCGGGCTCGCAGGAAGTCCAGCCGGGTCACGTTCCGCAGGGTGGGGGTGTTCTCGACCAGCGGCGTCGACCGGATCAGGGAGGCCCAGTTCACGACGCCCAGCCACGAGAGCGCGGCCACGACGACCGATACCGCAGCCATGCCGACGATCCAGCCCAGGATCCGGCCGACGTCCCGGCGCTCGCGCAGCACCAGCCAGGTGTAGACCCCGACTCCTGTGATGCCGAACGCGCCGACCAGGGAGCGCAGCGCCCCGGCCGTCTCGGAGGCGTCGAGCGGGTGCATCACGGCCACGCCGTAGCTCCAGGTGGCCGCGGCCAGGTAGAGCACGAGCGTCCCGCCGACCAGCGACCACTGCGGATCCTCGTCGTCGCTGCGCCGGCGCGCCGCGGTGATCACCGTGAGCACGGCGAGCCCGAGGCAGACCAGGGAGAACAGGCGGCCCGGCGAGCCGTTGGAGTTCAGCGGCCCGGGGACGACGAAGTTCCCCGGGACCAGGAACGTGCAGACGACGACGGCGATGGGCAGCCAGGCGACGGGGACCGGCCGCCGGCGCCGTGCGGTGTTCCGGGTGGGGTCCGCGACGGTCCGCGCGATCGAGCTGACGAGGCTCACGCGATCCTCACGGTCGGCGCGCGGCGGAACCGGCGTGCTCGCGGGGGTGGCGGGTCACCCGGCCGTGAGAGGAGGTCGGCTCCGGCCCGCGGACGTCGACGTCGCGCTGCCCGGGGGTGCCCAGCGCGTCGTGGGTGCTCGCCTCGCTGCCGTCCGGGGCCGATCCGGTCGACGTCGACTGCGCCGTGGCCTCGCGACGACGGCCGATCGATCGCCCGGCAGCCGCGATGATCGCGTCGACCAGGACGATGAGGACCACTCCGGCGGCCAGGCCGCCCAGAGCGACCGTCCCGACGGCGCGCGCCCGGTCGGGGTAGGTCCGCACCGGTCCGTCGATCGGAGTCGACTGGATGATGACGAACAGGCCGTTGTCCGGCGCCTGGACCGCGCGCTGGACGTCGAGCAGCTGCTGGGCCGCTGCCTGCAGGGCCGCGGCGATCACGGCGCTGCCCTCCTCCGGGCTCGCCGTGGCCGTGGTCACCGTGAAGTAGGTGCGGTTGCCCGACGACCCGGTGGCCTCCGCTGCGGAGAACTGGGCCTCCGGGAAGGAGGCCATGAAGCCGGCCTGGACGGTGTCGGTGTTCAGCGCCGTGGAGACGGTGGCCGCGAGGGTGGTGGCCCCACCGGAGAGCGAGAACGGGTTGCGGCTCCCCGGCTCGGTGCCGGGCACGTTCTCCGGCAGCGGGGTGGACAGCGCGACGCTCGGCGTGACCAGGAAGGTCGTCGACGTCTCGTACTGCGGCTGCGCCGCGGTCCAGGCCGCCCGGGAGAACCAGGCGACCAGCGCCACGACCACGATGGTGAGGTACCAACGGTGCAGCAGCACCCTGGCAAGCGATCCGATCGTCACTGCAGTCTCCTCGGTCTCTCGAGCGGCGCGATCCGGTGGAGGGTGTCCCCCGGGCACACCCTCGGCTCACCCCGCTGGACGCGGAGAGCATTGCACAGTCACCAGTACGTAGCGAATACCTGCGCTGCTGGGCCGATCGGGGCATGCCTAGGATGCGGAACAGCCAGCCCCGGCTGGCCTCCCGACCGCCCGGCCCGCGGTGTCCTCGACGACGAGCACGCCGGACGACCATCGAGAGGTGACCGTGCTCGCGCACCCGCCAACCCGTCGGCGACCGTTCGCCATTCTGATCACCGCGGCGCTCCTGGTCGTGACCGCCTGCTCAGAAGGGTCGGACGAACCGAAGGACCCCTTCGCGGCCCAGCGCGAGAGGCTGACGCAGCAGGCCCGCGCGCTCGGCATCCCCGAGGGGTACCCCGGCCCGCACAACACC
Organism: Kineococcus deserti; assembly: GCF_050871945.1. Lineage (NCBI taxonomy): Bacteria > Bacillati > Actinomycetota > Actinomycetes > Kineosporiales > Kineosporiaceae > Kineococcus > Kineococcus deserti. Next base: position 226,892 of record NZ_JBJLSI010000002.1, read on the forward strand.
GGCGTCCCGCTCGGCACCGAACTGCAGGAGTCCGGGTCCGTCACGGCCTCCGAGGACGGTCAGGTCGTCGAGAACCTCGACATCGACGGCTGCATCTCCGTCAAGGCCGACGACGTGGTCATCCGCAACGTCCGGGTCCGCTGCGAGCACAAGCAGCGCGCCATCGTCGTCGAGGGTTCGCGGACCGGCCTGGTGGTCGAGGACTCCGAGATCGACGGTGGCGGCACGGCCCAGGTGGCCATCGGCTGGGGGAACTACACGCTGCGCCGCGTCAACGTGCACAACATCGTCGACGGGCCCCGGCTGGGCAGCGGCGTGACCGTCGAGGACAGCTGGATCCACGACATGGTCCGCAACGACGACTACCACTCCGACGCCCTGCAGGCCAACGGCGGCAGCGGGATCGTGGTGCGGCACAACACTCTCGTCCCGACCGACACCTCGACCGGGGACGTCCTCAACGCCGCGGTCCAGCTCGGCGCCGAAGCGGACAGCGGCGAGTTGACGGACGTGACGATCGAGGACAACTACCTCGACGGCGGCAACTACACCATCAACGTGCGCGACGACGACGGTATCTCCGAGGTCGTGCTGCGCAACAACCGCTTCGGGACCTCGGCCCGGTACGGCCCCGTCATCGCGCCGGAGGGGAAGGTGGAGGTCGAGGACTCCAACCGGACCCAGGGCACGACGACGAGGGTCGAGACCGTCGAACCCTGAGTCGCCGAACGAATGAACCGGGCCACTGCGCGTACCTCGACTGCTACGGTGCGTCAGTGACCAGCGCTCTCGGCACCCACGTGAACGGAAGCGTCGTGATCCCAGCGCACGACGAGGGCGTCGTGATCGACCGTTGTCTGCAGCGGCTGGACGTCGCCCGCGGAGACCTCGAGGTCGTCGTCGTCGCCAACGCCTGCTCCGACGACACCGCGGCCCGCGCCCGGGCTCACGGTGTGCGCGTGGTCGAGACAGCCACGGCCGGCAAGGCGAACGCCCTCGACCTCGGCGACGAGCACGCGACGGCCTTCCCGCGGGCCTACCTCGACGCCGACATCTCGCTCGACGGGGACGACCTGCGCCGCGTCCTCGACGTCCTGCGCAACGGCCCGGCGTTGGCCGCCGCACCTGCGCTGCACGTGGACACCTCACGCTCGTCGTGGCCGGTGCGCGCCTACTACCGGGTGTGGACCGCACTGCCGTACGTCACCGACGACCTCATCGGCTCCGGCGTCTACGTCCTGTCCCAGCAGGGTCGCTCCCGGTTCGGTCGCTTCCCCGACGCCACCGGCGACGACACCTTCGTCCGGGCCCTGTTCCGGCCCGGCGAGCGCATCAGCGTTCCGGGCACGCACTTCACCGTCCACCCGCCACGCACCCTCGCGGCGCTGCTGGCCATCAAGACCCGCGCCCGCTTCAGCGTCGGCGAGCACGCGTCCGCGCTCGGCGAAGGCGCACCGAGCAGTGGTGGCGGCGGTGGGGCCGCGTCCGCCGTCCGGCGCCTGTTGAGCCGGCCGGACGTGTGGCCCGCCGTGCCCGTGTACGCGGCGGTCGGGCTGCTGACCCGGCTGCGCGCCCGCCGACGCCTGGCCTCCGGGTCCCCGGTCGCCTGGGACCGCGACACCACGTCCCGCTCGATGGCGGACGTCTGAGCTCATGACCTCCGAGGTGATCCCGTGCCGCGCTCGCTGAACGACCTGCGCTGGTTGCGCAAGGCCCTGGTCGACGCCAAGCGCTTGGTGAACAACCGGTTGTGGGGCATGGACATCCACCCGACAGCCACCTTCAGCCTGTCCGCCCGCTTCGACAAGACGCACCCGCGCGGCATCCACGTCGGGTCGCACAGCTACGTCGCCCTCGAGGCGATCGTCCTGGCCCACGACATGACGCGGGCCAAGAAGGCGCACACCCGGATCGGCCGCAACTGCTTCATCGGCGCCGGCAGCATCCTGCTCCCGGGCGTCACGATCGGGGACGGCTCCATCGTGGCCGCGGGTGCCGTGGTGACCAAGGACGTGCCTCCCGCCTCGATCGTGGCGGGGTCACCGGCCAAGGTCATCCGCACCGGCATCACCGTGGGACCGTACGGACGGCTCCGGAAGGAGCAACCGGCGCTCGATCCGTCGACGCCCTGTGACGAGTCCGCCCCGGTCGGCGGCCAGGGTGCACAGACGGTGACGGGGAGCGCTGTCTAGCAACCCGTCTGCCTCACCCGGGGAGAGGATGGCGGTCACCTGCTCCGTGGGCCGATGCCTTGAAGGACAACAGCGTTCTTCGAGACTCGTCCCCCGCGGAGGCTTCCCGTGCTCACCACCCGGCGCACCTGGCGTTCGGCCCTGGCCGTCTTCGGCGCTGCCGCCGTCATCGCGTCGGCCGCCGTGCCGGCGGAGGCGGCCAGCTCCTCGACCTGGATCGCCTACAACGGCACCTCGGTGAACAACGCGCGGATCCCGGCTGGCTCCGTGGCCCTCACGGTCCGCTCCCCGAAGGCCTTCGACTCGGTGGTCTTCTCCGTCGGCGGCAAGGTCGTCAGCGGGGTCGGCACCGCCACGCTCCTGCCCGACGGGGACTGGGCCGCGACCGCCCACGCCGACCTGTCCGCCTTCGCCGGCAAGGTCAGCGTCACGGCGAAGCTGACCAAGGGCAAGAGCACCAGCAGCGTCGCGAAGTCGGTGCGCGTGGTCGACCCGGCCTCCACCCTCGGTTCAGGCAGCGGCACCACGTCGAGCCGACCCACCCGCTCCGTCCGCGCGACGTACACCGACGGCCGTCCCGGCGTCTTCACCACGGGGCTGCGCGGCGCCCTCACCCCGACGAAGGTCCTGACCGGCGACCAGACCATCACCACCCCGGGCACCGTCCTGGACGGCGTGACCATCAACGGCTGCCTGGTAGTGAAGGCCAGCGACGTGACCGTGCGGAACAGCAAGATCGTCTGCAACGCCAAGGGTCGGCAGCTGGCCGTCAACGTCGCCGACGGCGTCAGGAACTTCGTCGTCGAGGACAGCGAGATCGACGCCACCGGCACCGACGTCGGCATCGGCTGGGGCAACTACACGCTGCGCCGGGTGAACCTGCACGGCTCCGCCGACGGCGCCCGCTGGGGCACCAACGTCACCATCGAGGACTCCTGGATCCACGACATGTCCCGCGAGGACGGCCTGCACAGCGACGCGATGCAGACCACCTCGGCCAGCAACGTCGTCGTCCGGCACAACACGCTGGACCCCTCCAACGGCGGTGACCCGCTGAACGCGGCCATCATGATCGGCACCGAGACCGGCTCGAAGGCGCTGAAGAACGTGCGCATCGAGGACAACTTCCTCGGCGGCGGCTCCTACACGGTGAACATCCGCAGCGATGCCAACATCTCCGGGCTGGTGCTGAAGGGCAACGTCTTCAGCGACAACAGCCGCTACGGAGCGATGATCATGCCGATCGGCAAGGACATCACCGTGTCGGGCAACACCTTGGGCTGGACCGGTAAGGAGATCACCGCCGACAGGTGGTGAGGCCGCCGGCCCCACTGCCTCAGTAGGCGCCGCGACCGCCCAGCACCGCCTGGGCGGTCTTCGCCAGGATCATCACGTCGAACGCCGGCGACCAGTTCTCCACGTACTGCAGGTCCAGCCGCGTCGACTCCTCCAGGTCCAGGTCCGAGCGCCCCGAGACCTGCCACAGCCCCGTGAGCCCGGGCTTGACCAGCAGCCTGCGCCGCAGGTCGTCGCCGTACTCGGCGACCTCCTTCGGCAGGGGCGGCCGCGGGCCGACCAGCGACATGCTGCCGCCGACCACGTTGAACAGCTGCGGCAGCTCGTCGACGGAGTAGCGGCGCAGGAAGCTCCCCACCCGGGTCACCCGCGGGTCCTGGCGCATCTTGAACAGCAGCCCGTTGCCCTCGGACCTGCTGCGCAGGTCGATGAGCAGCCTTTCGGCGTCCACGACCATCGAGCGGAACTTCACCATCTGGAACTCGCGGCCGTCGCGGCCCACTCGGGTCTGGCGGAAGAAGACCGGCCCCGGGGAGTCCAGTTTGATGAGGACGGCCAGCAGGAGGAACAGCGGGCTGAGCAGGAGCAGGCCCAGGGCCGCGCTCCCCCGGTCGAACAGCGCCTTGCCGACGTGCCGGACGCCTCGCAGCTCGGGGCGGTCGACGTGCAGCAGCGGGAGCCCCGAGACGGGACGGATGACGACACGGGGCCCCACGACGTCGGTCAGGGCCGGCGCGACGATGAGGTCGGCCCGGGTGTCCTCCAGCTCCCAGCCCAGACGCCGCAGGACGGGGCCGTCGAGCTCGGGGGACGTCAGGGTGGCGACCACGTCGGCGTCCAGCTCGCCGGCCACGGCGGCGATCCGGTTCAGGTCCCCCAGGACGGGGACGCCGAGCGCGTCGAGCTCGTCGGTGCTGCGGCCGTCGGGGGTGCAGATGGCGTCGACGCGCAGACCGTGGTCGGTGTTGCGGCGGACCTGCCGGACCAGCGCCGCCACGGCCTGCGGGTGACCTGCGACCACCGTCGACTGCATGCACTGCCCGGCGGCGCGCCGGCGGTGCAGCAGGCGGCGGACGGCCAGACGGCCCAGGACGGTGAGGATCCCGGCGACCGGCAGGGCCACGACGACGAACCCCCGGGCGACGTCCAGCTGGAAGGCCCAGCTGGCGGTCCCGACGGCCGCCACGACGGTCGTGCCCGCCAGGAGCACCTTCTGGAACTCCTCCGAGCCCACGCCGAGGAACCGGGGTTCGTAGGCGCGGAAGAGCAGCATCGCCAGCACCCACACGGGAGGTAGCAGAACCATCGTCCAGGCCACCGAGAGGCCCGAGACGGTCCCGGTGTGCAGGGGGGCGTCACCGAAGCGCACGGCCCAGCCCGCGAGGGCGCCCAGCAGGGCCGCGACGGCGTCGGCCACCACGATGGTGCGCACGTACTCGCGCTGCCAGCGGGCCAGCCGGCCACGGACCGGTGCGGACCGGGGACGACGGCCGACCGGCAGGAAGGCCTCGTCGACGGGCGCTGCGCCGGGCGGGGCCACGTCGGTGTCGATGACTCGTCTGCGTTGTGCCGGCAGGAGCCGCACGTCTTCTGCTGCCATGGCCTTCTCCCCCGTCGGTCACGCATGTCCGTCACCCACGACGGTGTGGGCCCCCAGTGACTCCTCTGGCAGACGCCGGACGTGAGCCGGACGCGACAGAAGAGTGAGCTTTCGCGACGCATCGTAGCCGCGGTTCACCCGTATGACGCAAGGTTCTCACAGTCCGCACACGGCCGCAGAGTGGACGAAGGCCCAGAACGACGAAGGCCCCCGCTGGTCGTCCAGCGGGGGCCTTCGTCTCGGGGTGGAGCTGAGGGGATTCGAACCCCTGACCCCCTCGTTGCGAACGAGGTGCGCTACCAGCTGCGCCACAGCCCCTTGCCGTTCCACGTCCCGGGGATCCCGTGCCGTGGCAACGGAGTAGAGGTTACCAGCCCCGGGGGGCTGGTCCGACCAGGGTCAGCCGTTGACCACGCGGGCGTGCTCGCGCAGGTCGATGACCTGGGTCGGCTCGTCGTCCTCGACGACCTCGACGCGCTCGGCCGCCGGCGGCGGCAGCTCCCACGTGCGGGCCTTGTCCTTGAGCAGGTAGGTCGGCAGCGGCACCGCGACCGGCTCCCACCCCTGCTCGGGCACCGCCGCGGCGGGACGGTCGACGCGCGGGGCGGGGATCGTCGCGGCCCGCCGGACGGGGCGCTGCGCGGAGATCACGACGGTCGAGGCCACGGCGGGCGCCGCCACCCGGGCCGGAGCCGCCGCACCGTGCCGGCTGAGCGCGCCGAGGACGAGGGCCAGCCCGAGCGTGGGCACCACACCCGACCACCACGGCGCCACACCCGCGGCGACCAGGCCCCAGCCGACCACGGTCAGGCCCGCCGCGGTCGCCAGCAGCCGGCGACGCCGGGCCACCACGCGGGAGGTGCCGGACCGCAGCGGCTTCAACGTCACCTTCGGCGAGGGGGTGTCCGCCGAGACCGTCTTCGGACCGGCTCCGAGCACCGGGCGGCTCGAGGACCCCAGAGCGGCCGCGTTCACCGCGGCCGCGGCCAGCGCGTTCCCCACGGGGGCGGAGTTGCGGCGCACGACGACGCGCATCGCCTCCGAATCCCGGTCGGCCTGCCGCGCCGAAGCGGTCCGGCGGTGCTTCCGGATCGCGTTCGGAACGAGGTGGGCAGCCGTCAAGGCGATGATGACGAGGAAGATGAGGCTGCTGGCGGGCACGGAACGCAACGCTAGGGGGCCGCACCCGCGAGAACTCGCACCATCGGCGCGTGTCGCGCGCTGGAGTTGCGATCAGTCGGCGTGGTGTGCAGTCCCACCCGCCCGCAGCGAGGCGCGGTAGCGGGCCAGCAACCCCTCCGGAACCTCCTCGGCCGTCAGCGCGAACGTCCGGTGGTCGCGCCAGGAACCGTCGATGTGCAGGTACGCCGAGCGCAGACCCTCGTCGCGCATCCCGAGCTTCTCCGCGACCCGCAGCGAGGCCGCGTTCTCCGGCCGGATGTTCACCTCGATGCGGTGCAGCCGCAGCACCCGGAAGCAGTGGTCGGCCACGAGCGCCAGCGCCACCGGGATGGTTCCCCGGCCCGCGACCCGCCGGTCGATCCAGTACCCCACGTGCGCCGAACGCAGTGAGCCCCAGGTGATGCCGGACACGGTGATCTGCCCGACGAGCTGGCCGTCGAGTTCGACGACGAAGGGCAGCATGCGCCCCGCACGGGCCTCGCGGGAGAAACCCCGGACCATCTGCGGGAAACTCGGCGCCGGTCCGCTGCCCTCGGGCGAGGTGGCCTCCCACGGCCGCAACCACGAGGCGTTGGCCGCGCGCACCCGCCGCCACACGGCCGCGTCGCGCCGCCGCAACGGACGCAGCCGGACGGCGCCCTCGCTCAGTTCGACGGGCCAGCCGGGGGTCACGCCGGCCCCCGGCTCGCCGACCGGCGCGCGTGGTCGCCGCCGTGGACCTGGTCGACGGCGTGCCGCAGGAAACCGGCCAGCACGGCAACCCCGTCGCGGGCGCCTCCCGGGGAGCCGGGCAGGTTGACGACGAACGTGCGGTCCGCGACGCCCGCGATCCCCCGCGAGAGCACCGCGGTCGGCACGCCGGCGGCGGCCCCGGCGGCGCGGATCGCCTCCGGCACACCGGGAACCTCGTAGTCCAGGACGCGCCGGGTCCGTTCGGGCGTCAGGTCCAGCGGGCTCAGCCCGGTGCCGCCGTTGGTCACCACGACGTCGTACCCCGCGGCGACGGCGTCACGCAACGCCTCCTCCACCGGATCCCCGTCGGGCACCACGAGCGGGCCGTCCACGGCGAACCCCAGGTCCCGCAACCCGTCCACGACCACGGGTCCGGAGGAGTCGGGGTACACCCCTGCCGAGGCACGGTTGGACACCGTGACCACCAGGGCGCTGGGTTCACTCATCGACGCTCCAGTCCCCCGACCGTCCCCCGCTCTTGGCGGTGACCCGCACCCCGTCCAGGACGGTCCGCTTGTCCACGGCCTTGACCATGTCGACGAACGTCAGCCCGGCGACGACGACGCACGTCAGCGCCTCCATCTCGATGCCGGTGCGGTCGGCGGTGCGCACGGCGGCGCTGATGCGGACCCGCGGGTCGGCGGGGTCGGCGACGGGCTCGATCTCGACCTCCACGGCGTGCACCGCCACAGGATGCGCCAGCGGGATCAGGTCCGGGGTGCGTTTGGCCGCCTGCAGCCCGGCGATGCGCGCGACGGCCAGCGCGTCGCCCTTGGGCAGACCGCCCTCGGCGATGAGGTCGAGGACCGCCGCCGAGCAGCGCACGTACCCCTCGGCCCGCGCCTCGCGGACGGTGACGGGTTTGGCCGACACGTCGACCATGCGGGCGTGACCGGCCTCGTCGAGGTGGGTCAGGCGTTCCACTGTTCCTCCACGGGCAGGGGTCCCAGCAGCATGCACTCCACCTCGTCGCCGGGTTCGACGACCGAGGTGCCCACCGGCACGACCACCAGGCAGGTGGCCCGGGCCAGCCCCGTCACCAGGTGCGAACCGTGCCCCGAGACGGGTTCGACCACCAGCCGGCCCTCCTCGTCGCGGGTCCAGGCCGCGCGGACGTACTGCTCCTTGGCCGGCGGTGAGGTCCAGCGCGCCCCGGCGAGCGCGCGCACCCGCGGCCGGTCCGGGTCCGGCCCCTCGGCGCCCAGCATGCGGCGCAGCGCCGGCCGCACGAACACCTCGAAGGAGACGAAGGAGCTGACCGGGTTGCCGGGCAGCGTGAACACCGGGACGGCGTGCTCGCCGAGGGTTCCGCAGCCCTGCGGCATGCCGGGTTGCATGGCGATCCGGTCGAAGACGACCGCGTGCTGTCCCGGGCCGGACAGCACCTCCTTGACCGTGTCGTAGGCACCCTCGCTGACCCCGCCGGAGGTCACGACGACGTCGGCGCGCACGAGCTGGTCGTCCAGGACGGAGGCCAGTTCCCGCGCGTCGTCGGAGACGACCCCGACGCGGTAGGCCAGCGCCCCGACCTCCTCCACGGCCGCGGTCAGCAGGTAGCCGTTGGCGTCGTGCAGCTGGCCGCGGGCCAGGGCCGTGCCCGGCTCCACGACCTCGGTGCCGGTGGAGACCACCACGACCCGGGGCCTGGGCCGGACCCGCACCCGGGCCCGGCCCAGCGCCGCCAGGACGCCGACGTGCCGCGGTTCGAGCCGGGTGCCGGCCTCCAGCACCAGCGTCCCGGCCTCGACGTCCTCACCGGCGCGACGGATGTGCTGGCCCGCCGACGGCGTCCTGCGGATGCTCACCTGCTTGACGCCGCGGTCGGTCCACTCGACCGGGACGACGGCCTCGGTCCCGGCGGGCACGGGGGCCCCAGTCATGATCCGGGCCGTGGCCCCGCCGGGCAGGCGCAGCTCCTCGGTGCGACCCGCGGCGATGTCCGTCACGACCGGCAGGTCCACCGGGGTGTCCTCACCGGCCCCCTCGACGTCGCGCAGCCGGACGGCGTACCCGTCCATCGCGGAGTTGTCGAAGGTGGGCAGCGGCCGCGGGCTGACGACGTCCTCGGCCAGCACGCAGCCCAGGGCGTCGCGCAGCGCCACGTCCAGCGGCGGCAGCGGGCGCACCAGGTCCAGACAGGCTCGCCGGTGCGCCGCGACCGTGGTCAGGTCCTCACTCACACCAGAAGGGCTCACACCCGGAAGGGTGGCACGCTCAGCTGTCCGCGCCCGACGCCCCGTCGGTCTTCACGTAGTCGGCCAGCCACGTGCGCAGCTCCCCGCCGATGTCCTCGCGCTCGCTGGCCAGCCGGACGACGGCCTTGATGTAGTCCAGCTTGTCGCCGGTGTCGTAGCGGCGGCCGCGGAAGACGACACCGTGCACGCCGTAGCCGGGCCCGTCGCCCTGGGCCAGCACCTGCAGCGCGTCGGTCAGCTGGATCTCGCCGCCCTTGCCGGGCTTGGTCTCGCGCAGGACGTCGAAGACGGCCGGGTCGAGCAGGTACCGGCCGATGATGGCCAGGTTGCTCGGGGCCTCCTCGCGCTTGGGCTTCTCGACCAGGCCCGAGACCTTCACGACGTCGGTCACACCGGTCGGCTCGGCCACGGCGCAGCCGTAGAGGTGGATCTGGTCCTCGGGGACCTCCATGAACGCCACGACGCTGCCGCCGTGCTCCTCACGGACCTTGATCATGGTGTCCAGCAGCGGGTCGCGGGAGTCGACGATGTCGTCGCCCAGCAGCACCACGAACGGCTCGTCGCCGACGTGCTGCTCGGCCACGGCCACCGCGTGGCCCAGGCCCTTCGGGTCGCCCTGCCGGACGTAGTGCACCTGGGCCAGGTCGGTCGACTCCTGCACCCGGGCCAGCTTGGCCTGGTCGCCCTTGGCCTCCAGTCCCACCTCGAGTTCGACGTTGCGGTCGAAGTGGTCCTCCAGGGACCGCTTGTTGCGGCCGGTGATCATGAGGACGTCGGTGAGACCGGCGCGGACCGCCTCTTCGACGATGTACTGGATGGCCGGGGTGTCGACCACCGGCAGCATCTCCTTGGGCATGGCCTTGGTGGCCGGCAGGAAGCGGGTTCCCTGTCCGGCGGCGGGAATCACGGCCTTGCGGACCGTGCGGCCGGGACGCTCGTCGCTCGCAGTCATGGCGCGGAGGTTACCGCCCGTCCCCGCGCGAGCACTGCTCGCGGCCCAGCTGGGCCGTTGGAGGGTGCTCCCGTGCCCTTCCCTCCCCGCCGTCCAGGAGGCAGACTCGTGCTCAGGCCACGCTCACACCCACCCCCTGGCGTGTCCGGCAGACCCAGGAGTCGCCGTGCCCACCTCCCACTCCGCCGTCGACCTCGGCGCGGACCCCTTCGACACCCCCCTCGACGCCACCCTCGCCACCCTCACCCCGGTCGACGACCGCCTGACCGTCGCCGTCGACGTGCTCGAGGTCGAGGCCCGCAAACGCGCTCTGCGCCGCGGGATCCGGGCCCGCCGCCGCGAACGCGACGAACCCACCGCCGCGGCCGTCGACGCCGACCTCGCCCGGGTCCTCATCGGCTGCCCGCTGCTGGCGGGAGCCCGCCGGGTCGCCTGCTACTCCTCGCTGCCCGGTGAACCGGGGACGCGGACGCTGCTCGCCGAACTGCGCCGCCACGACGTCGAGGTGCTGCTCCCGGTCCGGCTGCCCGACGACGACCTGGACTGGACGGCACGACCGGGCCGTCCCGACACCCCCGGAACCCTCGGCGTGCAGGCCGTCTCCTCGGTCGACCTGGTCGTCGTGCCGGCGCTGGCCGTCGACACCGCGGGCCGGCGGCTGGGGCAGGGCGGGGGCAGCTACGACCGGGCGTTGCGCCGGGTCCCCTCGCGGGTGCCGGTGCTGGCCGTCGTGCACGACGACGAGCTGCACGACGCGGCCGTCAGCCCGTTGCCGACGCTGCCGCACGACCGGCTGGTGCAAGCCGTGGTGACCCCCAGCCGGTGGCTCTGGCTCGCAGCCTGAAGCCTCGCGATCACGTTCTGTGGTCCGATCGTGGTTCACTGTGCCCGCGTCGACGGTGACGAACGGGCAGAGCACCGAACGTGTGGAGGAACGTGCGCATGAGCGTGGACGTGTCGATCGTCGTCGTCACCTACAACGCACCTGAATGGATCGCGCAGTGCTTCGACTCCCTGACCGGTGAGGCCCGCCCGCAGGCGTCCTTCGAGATCATCGCCTTCGACAACGCCTCCGACCAGGAGACGAAGAACCTGCTGGCCGAGCGTGCCCGGACCACGCCCGAACTGCGCGTCCACTACTCCCCCGACAACCTCGGCTTCGCCGTCGGGGTCAACCGGGCCGTCGAGATGGCCACCGGCCAGCACGTGCTGCTGATGAATCCCGACGCCATGGTGCGGCCCGGAGCCGTCGACGCGCTGCTGGCCTTCTTGAAGGCCGACCCCGGACGCGGCATCGTCGGCGGTCGCGTGCTGTACCCGGACGGGACCGTCTCGCTCACGAGTTGCTTCGCCGAACCCTCGTTGTGGAGCTGGTTCTGCTACGCGACCGGGCTGTCCACGGTCTTCAAACGCAACCCGGTGTTCGACCCGGAGTCGCTGGGCCGCTGGGACCGTGACTCGGTGCGCGAGGTCGACATCATCAGCGGCGCGTTCCTCATGACCTCCCGGAGGACCTGGCGCGAGCTCGGCGGGTTCGACGAGAAGTTCTTCATGTACGGCGAGGACGCCGACCTCAACCGCCGCGCCGCCGACGCGGGTTTCCGCCCGGCGATCACGCCCGAGGCCGTCGTCGTCCACGCCGGCGGCAAGTCGTCGGTGACCAAGACCGCCAAGCAGCGACTGCTGCTGCGCGGCAAGGCCGAGTACGCGCGCAAGCACTGGTCGCCGGCCCGTGCCGGCATCGGGATCGGGATGCTGGCCGCAGGCGTGGGACTGCGCACCGTCGGCGAACTCGTGCTGCGCCGTGGCTCGATCTGGCGCCCGCTGTGGCGTGAGCGCACGGACTGGGGCAAGGGTTGGCCGACGCCGGAACAGCCGCGCGGAGCACGAACCCCGGTGGCCTGACGCGCTACGGTGCGGCATGACCCTGGAGGAGTTCAGCCGCGTCCTGCTGCTGTCCTCCGGCGTCCTGCTCCTGGCGGTCCTGGCCGTCCGCCTCTCGGCCCGCACGGGCCTGCCCTCGCTGCTGCTCTACCTCGCCCTCGGCCTGGTCCTGGGCGAGGACGGTTTCGGGATCCCGTTCGCGGACGCAGAGATCGCGCAGGTCCTGGGGTACGGCGCCCTCGTCCTCATCCTGGCCGAGGGCGGTCTGACGACGCGCTGGGACGCGATCCGCGGCGTGCTGGCCCCCGCCGGGGTCCTGGCCACCGTGGGGACGGCCGTCTCGATCGGTGTCGTCGGCGCGGGCGCGCACCTGCTGCTGCACACGACGTGGCCGGTGTCGCTGCTCATCGGCGCGGTGGTCTCCTCCACCGACGCGGCCGCGGTGTTCTCGGTGCTGCGCTCGGTGCCGCTGCCGAGCCGGTTGTCGGGGGTGCTGGAGGCCGAGTCCGGGCTGAACGACGCTCCCGTGGTCATCGCGGTGCTGGCCCTGACCGAGGTCGCCACCGGGCACAGCGAGCACGCCTGGTGGTTCTACGTCGGCGAGGCCGCGCTCGAACTGGCCCTGGGCACGCTGGTGGGGGTGGGGGTCGGCACGGCCGGCGCCTTCCTGCTGCGGCGCACGGCGCTGCCGAGTTCGGGGCTGTACCCCGTCGCCGTGCTGGCCCTGGCGGTCGGGGCCTTCGCGGTGGCCGACGTGCTGCACGCCTCGGGGTTCCTGGCCACCTACCTGTGCGGGCTGGTGCTGGGCAACGCGCGGCTGCCGCACCGGCACGCCACGCGCGGTTTCGCCGAGGCGTTCGGCTGGCTGGCCCAGATCGGGCTGTTCGTCATGCTGGGGCTGCTGGCCGACCCGTCCCGGTTGCCCGGAGCCCTCGTCGACGCCCTGCTCATCGGCGTCGTCCTGACCCTGTTCGCGCGGCCGGTCTCGGTGCTGGCCAGCCTCGTCTGGTTCCGGCTGCCGAGCCCGGACCTGGCCTTCCTGTCCTGGGCCGGGTTGCGGGGGGCGGTGCCGGTCGTGCTGGCGACGGTACCCATCGTCGCCGGCATCTCCGGGGCCGACCGGCTCTTCGACCTGACGCTGGTGCTGGTCGTGGTGTTCACCCTCGTCCAGGCGCCCACGCTGGCGCCCCTGGCCCGCCGGCTCGGGCTCATGACGGCCACCCCGACGCAGGAGCTGGACGTCGAGGTCTCCCCGCTGGGCACGTTGTCGGCCGACGTCGTGCGGGTGCGGGTGGGGCCGCAGTCGCGACTGCACGGGGTCGAGGTCTTCGAACTGCGCCTGCCGCGCGGGGCGAACGTGAGCCTGGTCGCGCGCGACGGTGCGACGTTCGTCCCGCAGCCGCGGACGGTGCTGCGCCACGGCGACGACCTGCTGGTCGTCACGTCGACGGCCGAGCGCGAAGCGGTGGAGGAACGGCTGCAGGCGATCAGCCGGTTCGGCAAGCTCGCCGGATGGCACGACTCCTGAACTGAGCGTCATCACATGGTTACTGTTCGTTCGTGCGCCTGCTCCGTGGCTCCGGCCTCGTCCTGCCCGTGGTCCTGCTCGCGGGGTTCCTGGCCCCCGCGCCCGTCTCCGCCGCCGCCGCTGACGTCGCTGACGTCAGCGCCTCGACCATCGCCCCGGGCCTGGTCCTGGAGCGCCGGACGGCCGACGACGGCTCGCGCGAGGCCCTCCTGCGCCTGTCGGCCGGATCCTCCACCAGACCCGTCCTCCTGCAGCAGGACCTCAGCTCCCCGCGCACTCCCGCCGACCTGGCGACGGCGGCCGGGGCGGTCGCGGCCGTCAACGGCGACTTCTTCGACATCGACCGCACCGGCACCCCCGACGGCCCGGTGGCCTCGGACGGTCAGGCGCTCAAGGCCGACGCGACCCCGCAGTGGGCGGTCGGCATCGACGGCGCCTCCGGTTCCTGGACGGGCCGGGTCGGCCAGGTCCTGCTGCAGGGCTCGGCGACCGTCGGCGAGCGAACCTTCCCCCTCGCCGCGCTCGGCACCCGCACCGTGCCCGCCGACGCGCTGGCGCTGTTCTCCCCCGCCTGGGGCGACGGGGACCGCTCCCTGACCGCCACCGGCGGCGTCGAGCTGGAGGTGCGCGGCGGGCGGGTCAGCGCGGTCCGTTCTCCCGGCGCCACCCCTGTGCCCGCCGACGGGTTCGTCCTGGTCGGCACCGGAACCGTGGCCAGCGCCCTGGCCGGCACCCCCGTCGGCGCGAGCGCGCGCACCGACGTCCGCGTCCGCGACGACGCCCTCGTCCCCGGCTCGACCGGGTTCGCGCTGGGCGCCCGCCTGGAACTGGTCCGCGACGGCGAGCTCGCGCCCATCGACGCGTCCGACCCGACCTGGGCGGCGCTGCGGGCACGCACCGCGATCGGCTGGACCCGCGGCGGGGACCTGCTGCTGCTGACGGTGGAGGGCGGGACGTCGCGTTCGCCCGGGGTGACGGCCGTGCAGACCGCGCAGCGCATGCTCGAGGCCGGAGCCGACGGGGCTGTCATGCTCGACGGCGGCGGGTCGGCGCAGATGGTCGCGCGCACCCCCGGCGACGCAGGCGTCAGCGAGGTCGTCGTGCCCTCCGACGGGGCCGCGCGGCCCGTGGCCAACGCCATCGGACTGGTGCCCGCGGCCGTGGGGCCGGACGTCGCGTCGGTCGTGCTGCGCCCCGAGCTGGGTCGGGCGGCGGTGTTCCCCGGGCTGGGGCAGCTGGTCCGCGCCGTGCCGGTCGACGCCTCCGGTGCCCCCACGGCGGGGTCTGCGGTCCTGACCAGCACCGATCCGGCCGTCGTCGCCGTCGAGGGCAGCCGGCTGCGCGGGCTGACGCCCGGCCGGGCCGCCGTGACCGCTGCGGCCGGTGCGGGCAGCGGGCGGCTGGAGGTGGAGGTCCTCGACCGCCTGGACCGCCTGGGCGTCGGCGCACCGCTCGCCCTGCCCACGGCCGGTTCCACGACCGACGTCACGATCACCGGCCGGGACGCGCAGGGGCGCACGGCCCCCGTCGACGTCTCCGACCTCACCGTCGCGGTCGACCCGGCGGTGCTGCGGGCCGAGCCGCTGCCCGACGGCCGGCTGCGGCTGACGTCGCTGGTCGACGGGCCGATCAGCACGCCGTTGCAGCTGACCGCCCTCACCTCCACCGGGGTGGTGCCGGCCGCGGTGCCGGTCGCCGTCGGCACCCGGCCGGTCCTGCTCGACCCCCTCGACGACCCCGCGGCCTGGACGGTGGCCACCACCCGCGCGACCGCGTCCGCGGTCCGCGTCCCGGTGGGCGACCTGCCCGGGACGACCAGCGCGCTGCGGCTGACCTACGACTTCACCGGGCAGCCGGCCGGCACGACGACGGCCGCCGTCGTCGCCCGCACGCCGGTGCCGCTGCCGGCGGGCAGCACGGGCGTCGCGCTGCAGGTGCGCGGAGACGGTGCCGGCGGCTGGCTGCGGGGGGTCCTGCGGGTCGACGGCGCCGCCCGGCCCGTGACGTTCGCCGCCCGCGTCGACTTCACCGGCTGGCGGCGGCTGGAGGTGCCCGTCCCGGCCGGGGCGACGGCCGTGGCGGTGGAACGGGTCTACCTGGCGCAGACCTCGGTGGCAGCCCGGCGGGCGGGGGCGGTCGACCTGGCCCGCCTGGAAGCGGCCGTGCCGCCGCTGGAGCCCCCGGCGCCGGTGGTGGAGAGGGGGCGACGTCGCGTGCGCTGATCCACGCACCGGTTGCGCACGGCGAGTAGCATTGGCACTCGAACGCCCCGAGTGCCAGTCCGGGGTCCACGAGACGGAGAACAGGTGCCCACCTACGCCTACGCCTGCCAGTCGTGCGGACACTCCTTCGAGGTCCGTCAGTCGTTCAGCGACGACGCGCTGACGGTGTGCCCGGAGTGCTCGGGCGCACTGCGCAAGCTGTTCAACAACGTCGGCATCGTCTTCAAGGGGTCGGGCTTCTACCGCAACGACTCCCGCGGGTCGACCTCCTCCGCCGACAGCTCCTCGAGCTCGGGCAGCTCCGCGAAGGAGTCCTCCTCGAGCTCCTCCACGTCCTCGGCCTCGTCGAGCTCGTCCTCGAGCTCGGGCTCGTCGTCCTCCAGCGGGTCCACCTCGGCCGCCTGAGCCGCCGCGGTCTCCACAGGCCGCCACCACCGGCGTCGGTCCACAGCCGCCCTCCGGTCCACCGGGCCGGAGGGCGGTGCCGGCCTAGCGTCCGGGCATGCCTGTCCCCCTCCTCCCCCCAGCTCCCCCGGTCGCGCCGTCCACCGCGCCGCCCGCCGGTCCGCGGGACCGGCGTCGCCGTCGGCTGACGCGCCGCTGGCTGTCGGCCGGTCTGGTGGCCGCCGCCGGTGGGGTGAGCGTGGCGACGCTGGCCCCGGCCGACCCGCCGACCGCCTCGGTGCTCGTGGCGGCGCGTGACCTGCCGACCGGCGCGGTCCTGACCACGACCGACGTGCGGGAGGCCGCCCGGCCCGCGGACACGCTGCCCGACGGGGTGCTGGACACGGTCACCGGCACGGTGCTCGCCGGTCCGGTGCGCCGCGGTGAGGTCCTCACCGACGCCCGCACCACGAGCGGGCCGCTGCTGGCCGGTCAGCCACCGGGCACGGTCGCCACCAGCGTCGAGGTGGGCGACCCGGCCCTGCTCGACAGCCTGGCCCCGGGGGTGAGGGTCGACGTGCTCGCGCGGCTCGAGGACCCGGTCACCGGCGCTCCCACGGGAGCCGAGCGCATCGCCGTCGACGTCGTCGTCGTGCGGGTCCCGACGTCGACCACCGGTTCCCCGGGTCTGCTCGGGAGCCCGGGGCCCTCGAGTGCTTCGAGCGTGCTGGTGGCGGTGGACTCCCCGACCGCGGCCAGGCTGGCCGCCGCCGCCGGCCGGACCGTCCTGACCGTGCGGTCGTCGTGACCACCGCCCGGTCAGTCCTCCAGGGCCAGCGGGCCGCCCTGCGCCGGCACCACTGGGTCGCGGGTCTGCCCGCGCAACCGGGACAGCACCGCGGCCGCCGTCACCGGGGCGCCCACGTGCTCACCCTGGGCGACGTGGCAGCCGAGCACGGCCAGCGCCCGCTGCGTCGAGGCGTCGGCGACTCCTTCGGCCACGACCCGCAGACCCAGTTCGCGCGCCATCTGGACGGTCGAGCGGACGATGACGGACCGGGCGCGGTCCTCGGTCATCCCGGTCACGAAGCTGCGGTCGATCTTCAGCTCGTCGACCTCGAGGTCGGTGAGGTAGGTCAGCGAGCAGTGCCCGGTGCCGTAGTCGTCGACGGCGACCCCGCACCCGAGCGCGCGCAGACGCCGGACGACCGCCCTGGCCCGTCCGGGATCGGACACGATGCCCGTCTCGGTGACCTCGAGCACCAGTGCGGCGGGATCGACGCGGTGCCGCTGCAGCCCTTCGGCGACGAGCCGGGGCAGGTCGTGGTCGGTGAGCAGGCGGGCCGAGACGTTGACCGAGACGGTCGTCGGGAAGCCCGCGGCGCGCCAGCGCCGCACGTCGGCCAGCGCCTGGTCCAGGACGACCGCGGTCACCCCGGCGATGAGCCCGGACTGCTCGGCCAGCGGGATGAAGCGGTCCGGCGTCACGGCGCCGAGCTCGGGGTGCCGCCAGCGCACCAGGGCCTCGGCCCCCACGACCACGTCGGTGCGGGGGTCGACCTGGGGCTGGTAGCGGACGAAGAGCTCGCCGCGCTCCACGGCCCGGCCCAGGTCACCGAGCAACCGCAGCCGCTCGATGCTGTTGACGTCGCGCCGGCCCGCGTAGGTGCAGGCCCGGCCGCGGACCTCCTTGGCCTGGTACAGCGCGACGTCCGCGCTCTTGAGCAGGGAGGCGGCGCTCGCGCCGTGCTCGGGGGCCAGCGCCACACCCACGCTGGCGGGCAGCAGGACCTGCAGGTCCCCCACCCGCAGCGGGCGGCCCATCTCCGCGACCACGGCGTGGGCGAGCTCCTCGGCCTGGCGCCCGTCGCCGACGAGCAGCCCGAACTCGTCGCCCCCGAGGCGGGCGACGACGGCCCCGGCGGGCGCCTGGGCGACCAGCCGTTCGGCGACCTCCCACAGCAGCGCGTCCCCGACGGGGTGCCCGAGGGTGTCGTTGACGTCCTTGAAGTGGTCCAGGTCGACCACGAGCAGACCCGGCCCGGGGCCCTCGGCGGGCGAGGCGCGCAAGGCGCGGGCGGTGGCCCCGAGCAGGGCGTCGCGGTTGGGCAGGCCGGTCAGGTCGTCGACGCGGGCGCGTCGTTCGTGCCGGCGCGCGACCGCGGCGCTGACCAGCATCACCGCCAACGGGACGCACACGAGCAGCAGCAGCAGCGCACCGCCCTCGGCGCTGACCACGACCACGGGTGCGGAGGCGACCACCGCGAGGGTGAGCAGGACCCCCGAGGCCGAACCGGTCGGCAGCAACCGGCCGCGGACGCGCCGCCGGAGGACGCGCACCCCGGTCTCGGCGAGGAGACCGGCCGCTCCCGCGGCCAGGACGGCCGGCCACTGGCCGGGGTCGCGCAGGACGGGACCGGCGGCGCCGAGGTCCCCGAGGAGGGCGTCGAGCACGAGGGCGCAGACCAGGACCCCGACGACGGAGGTGCCCACCGCGACGACGACGGCCCGGGGGCCGGCGCCCCGGCGCAGGGCCCGCACGAGACTCGGAACGGCCCGCACCAGCAGGGCCAGCGACACCGGGCCCAGGGCCACGAGCGCCACCAGGAAGCCCCACGAGACCGGCAGCGGCTCACCGCGACCCCGGATCTTGGCGGTGACGGGGCGGAACTCGGCGACGAGGACGACCAGGGCCAGGACGAAGGCGAAGGAGGACACCCGCCAGGGCGGTGGACCGGCCAGCCCCAGGGAGGCGGCGACACCCAGCACCGCGACCGCGGCGGCGACCGCCAGCACGCCCAGCGCCCGGGCCGGCGTGCGCACACGAGGAAGCGCGGAGCGCGGGGCCACGAGCATGGCCGTCGTGCGCTGCATCCTCAACCTTCCACCGGGGACCCTGCGGTGGCCTCACGGCCGTCCCCCGTGCGGGGGACACCCGCGGAGGTTCCGTGGCCCATCATGGGGGGCCGTGGAGCCCGGCAGAAGGCTTGCACTCCACCCAGTTCCAACTTTCGACCCAGCGTGATCCTGGTTGAACGTTCAGTCAGGATGGA
Organism: Kineococcus deserti; assembly: GCF_050871945.1. Lineage (NCBI taxonomy): Bacteria > Bacillati > Actinomycetota > Actinomycetes > Kineosporiales > Kineosporiaceae > Kineococcus > Kineococcus deserti. Next base: position 246,112 of record NZ_JBJLSI010000002.1, read on the forward strand.
ACGCCGGACGGCGATACTCCTGTCACAGCCAGTGCCTCCAGCCCCGCCGGTCACGCGGGTGGAGCGGATCAGTCCCAGTGCGGAGGGCGCTGCGACAGGTACCACTCGTCGTCGAAGCCGGACCCCGAACGCTCCCCCCACCCCTCGTCCCGGTCGTCGGCGGACCGCTCGTCCTGCAGCGACTCCCGCGACTCCGGCGGCTCCGGGGGCACGTCCTCCTCGTCCTCGGATCCACGGGGGCTCACGACGCGTCCACCGCAGCGCGACCCGCCACCTGCGCGACGGTGACGTCCACCACGCCGCCACCGCCACCGCCACCGCGCGCGTCGAGGTCGAGGACCCAGGGCAGGTCGTGACCGGCGTCGGCGAGGGCGTCGCGCCAGAGCCCGGCGATGCGGTCCGCCTCGGCGTCGGCGTCGGCGAAGACGTCCGCGGTCAGCACCCGCACGTACCGCCAGCCCCGGCGTTCCAGCTCGGTCGGCCCGTCGACCTCGCGGTCGACGACACCGGCGGACGCCCAGCGCGCGTCGTCGAGCTCGACGGCGAGCGCCGGCCCGGCTCCGGCGCGGGCGCGTTCGTCGCGCACGACGAGCGCGAGGGTGCGGGAGGTGCCGACCTCGCACTCGACGGGCAGGCCGATGCGCCGGCAGGCCGCGGCCAGCGTGCGGACGACCGCGTCGGCTCCCGGGTCGGCCGAGGCCGGCTCGGGGTCGCGTTCCCAGGCCACGACGGTGCGGGCGAGGAGTTCGCGGGCGTCGGGCACCACGCCCCGGTCGGCGCGGGCGGGGCGGTCGGCGCTCCAGCCGGAGTCGTCGACGACGAGCGTGGTGCGCAACCGGCTGCGGGTCACGGCCATCCAGACCTGGGCGCGGCCGGTGGCCAGCGCCGCGGGGTCGGCCGCGTCGGCCGCGGCCGGGTCGAGGGCGCCGAGGCCGGCCCCGTTGAGCACGGCGTCGGCCACGACGAGGACGTGGTCGCGGCGTTCACCGGTCCAGCGGGCCGGGGTGCCGACCAGCAGGGGTTCGCGGCCGACGGCCAGCGGCAGCGACCGGTCCAGGACCTGGCGCCGGACGGCGTCGGCGAGCAGTTCGGCGCCGGCGGCGTCGGGCACGACGACGCCGAGGGACTCCTCGGGATGGGCCCGCAGCGCCGCGAGGGCGGTGTCGACCACGAGGTCGACGAGCGCGTCCGGCCCGCGCCGGGCACCGGGCGGGCGGCTCGAGGTGCGGGCGGTGTGCCGGCCGTCGCGGCCGGGCCCGGGCAGCGACAGCTCGCGGGTGGCCGGCGCGGGCACGTCGGCCAGCAGGGTGTCGTCGAGCAGCGCGTGCTGGCGGTCGAGCGCGAGCGTCGGCAGGACGTCGGCGGTGTCGGCGAACAGGCTCGCCTCGACCGGCCGGGCGTCCTGCTGCTCGTCGCGGGCGGTGGCCACGTCCGCCGGGCCCGGCAGCTCGGGGTCGCCGATGAGCAGGACACGGCGGGCGCGCGACAGCGCCGGCAGCGCCGAGGCCGTCGTGGTGGCCTGCGCGCCGAGGAGCACGAGCAGGTCGGCGTCGGCCACGTGCTCGGGCAGGTGCTCGGCGAGGGCGGCGACACCGGCGGTGGACAGCGCCGTGACGGGCAGCAGGTCCGCCTCGCGCCCGGAGGCCACGGCCCGGCGGTCCAGGTCGGTGCGCACCCGGGCCGCCCGGATCCTGCGCCGGGCGGCGACGGCGAGCTGCAGCTCGTGGCGGGCCGAGCGCAGGGCGGCGGCCTCACCGGTGCCCACGAGCGGGTCGGCCATGGCGACGGCGTCCAGCACCCCGGACCACCAGGCGGCCTGCACCTCCCCGGGCAGGTGCAGGCTGCCCGGCCCGTTCCAGCGGGAGTGCAGGTCGTCCAGCAGGCCGGACCAGCCGGCGGCGGTGAGGTCGTCGAGCAGGACGGTGCGCCGCGGCAGCGGCTGCAGCGTGTCCGCGTCGGCCGCCAGCCGCTTCAGCAAGGTGCTGAGCTCGGGCAGCTGGACGTCGAGCAGCGACTGCTCGCCCAGCTCGGTCCAGGTCCGTTCGGGCAGCACCTGCGCCAGCTCGCCGAGCTCGCGGCGCAGTTCGGTGACGGCCACGACGAGCTGGTCGAGGTCGTCGGGAACGGTCGGGTGGTTGTCGCGGACGGCCACGCGCTGCCAGCGCAGCCGCTGGGAACGGGCCTGCTGCAGCCACTCGTGCAACGTGGGCCAGTCCTCCACCGGCACGTCGGGACGCACGAGGGCGCGGGCCTCGCGGCGCAGCCGCCAGCGCCGCAGCCAGCCGATGCGCACGTCGTGCTCGCGACGCCACTGCGGGCCGGCCGTGGCCGCCGCGACGTCGCCCAGGGACTGGCTGAACACGTCCTGACCGAACCGGCCGACGGTGGCGCGCACTCCTTCGAGCAGGTCGGTGCGGTCGGCGGCCTCGGCCACCGAGGCGGCCCCGCGCAGTCCGGCGGCGTCGCAGACGGTGGCCAGCAGGGCCCGCACGGCCGGCAGCCGGTGGTCGATGAGGTCCTCGACGCGGGCCAGCGCGGCCGCGGCGGCCTCGGCCGTGCGCAGTTGCGCCCCGACCCAGGGGCCGGTGCCGGGCCCGACGTCGAAGGCGCCGAGGTCGACGGCCTCGACCAGGACCTCGGCCCAGCGGTCCACGTCGGCCCGCGTGCAGGCGGCCAGGTCCGGCCCGCGCAGACGGCGGCTGGTCGTCGGCGGCTGGGGCGCCTCGGCCAGGGCCAGCAGCGCCGACATCGCCTCGGCGGCGCTGACGCCCCACGGGTCGCGCACGCGGTGCAGGGCCCGGGCGTGCTCGTCCAGGGCGGCCGCGGGTCCCTCGGCGTCGGGGTCGGTCGCCGGCGGCCGCTCGAGGGCGAGCCGTGCCTCGAGCTCGCGGCGGGCGGCGGCCAGCTGGTCACCGGCCTCGGCCCCGGAGGTGTCCAGGTCGGCCACCAGGTGCAGCACCAGACGACCGAAACCGTTGTCCCGCAGACGTTCGTCGACGGCACGGCGGTCAGCGGCGGAATCGGCGGCCAGGAGCACGCGCCGTCCCGCGCCCGCTTCGGCCGCGACGACGGCGGCGGCGACCTGGGTGGCGCCGCTGCCGGTGGGGGCGTGCAGCCGCAGGTCCGAGCCGGCCAGCACGGTCGAGACGGCCCGCCGCTGCGCGGGGTCGAGGGCGATCGCGTCCTCGATCGGCGCCGGTCCCGGCTCACGGGCGGGCAGCGGCTCCACGGGACGGCCCTCGGCGATGGCCGCCACGACGCGGTGCTCGCGCACGAGCGCCCCACGCCGGCGCAGGTCGGCCAGCAGGTCGGCGCCGGGGTCGGCGAAGGTGGCCAGCAGCAGCCGCCGCTCCACGCGCAGCCCGCGGGTGCCGGCCAGCTGCCGGCGCAGCTCCTCCATCGCCGGGTTGGGGTCGAAACCCCAGTGGGCACCGACGGCGGCGGCGATGCGCCGGGTGTCGAGGTCGACGCCGAGCTCGGAACGGGCCACCCGGACCAGGACGGGGTTGACGATGACCTCCGGCGCCAGCTGCACGACGAAGTCGTCGAGCGCCTCGGTCGCCGGGGTCAGGGTGCAGCGGCGCAGCAGGACGGGGGTGCGGCGCGGCGGCCGCGCGGCCGTCAGGGGCGCGCCCTCGGCCAGCGCCTCGGCGTCCACCTCCTCCTGCGTCGACCAGCCGGCGATGCCGACGGCGACGGCGAGCGAGCGCGTGCCCCGCTGGGCCAGCAGCGTCCCGGCGAGCCGGTGGGTCGTGCGGGCGCGGCGGCGGGCCTCGGCGAAGGCGCCGGCCTCGCGCACCAGGCTGGACAGCGGCGCGGGGCCACCGGCGAGCAGCTGGGCGAGTCCGGAGGGGTGGGCGGTGGTCAGGTCCAGCACGGCGTCGGTGCCGACCGGGCAGTCGAGCAGTCCCGAGGTGCCGCCCAGCGACTCCGCCTCTTCCCACCAGCTCCGGCGCCTGGAGTCGGGACCGGTCGCGGGAGAAGACGTCACCCCCCAAGGTTAGGCGGACGACGGGGTCGATCCCGTCAGGTGCGTGACGACTGCGCGCCGTTGCGCGTCGACTCGCGCGCGGCGTCACGTGCGGGTGCGCTCAGGGGTGTCGCACCGCGGGCCAGGGCGACGAGGGTGACGTCGTCGCGGGCCCGGCCGCCGCTGAAGCGGCGCGCCTCGTCCAGCGCGAGGTCCACCAGCGCCTGGGGTGTGAGCTCGGGCAGCCCGCCGAGGGCCCGCAGGACACCGCCGATGCCCAGTTCCTCGGTGCTGCCGGTGGAGCGGGCCTCGGTGAGCCCGTCGGTGAAGACGACCAGCAGCGAACCGGGCGCCATCGACGCGGTCGCCGTGCGCCACGCCCCGGGCACGTCGAGGTGCAGCCAGGACAGCAGCGGGCCGGTGGGCTCCAGCTCGGTGACCACGCGCAGCTCCTGCCCCTCGTCGTGGCGCAGCACCAGCGGCGCGGGGTGCCCGGCGTTGGCGTACGTCACCGTGCCGGAGTCGGGGTCGACGACGGCGACCACGCAGCTGGCGAAGCGTTCGGCCTCGTCGGAGAACACCCGGGCGGCCATGGCCAGGGCCAGGTCGGGCTCGGGGGCCAGGTGCAGCGCGGCCTCGAGCAGGCGTTTGAGCTGGATCGCGACGATCCCGGCCCGCGCCCCGTGGCCGGACACGTCGGCCACCACGACGGCGAAGCGGCCGTCCGGCAGCGGCAGCACGTCGTACCAGTCCCCCGCCAGCAGCCCCTCGGCCGGCCGCAGCGCCGCCGCGGCCGACCACCCGGGCACCACCGGCAGGTCGTGGGCGGTGAGCTGGTCGCGCACCTCGGCCACCAGCGGCTGGCCCTGCTGCAGGGCCTCGCGGGCCGAGACGGCGTCGGCCAGCTCGTCGAGGATGCGCCGGCGCATGGTCTCGGCGGAGGCCGCCACGTCGGCCAGCTCGGGAGGACCGGGCAGCGAGACGGGCGTCTGCAGGTCGCCGCCGGCCACCCGCAGCAGCTGCTCGGACAGCGATCCGAGCGGGTGGATGACCCACCGCCGCACCAGGTACAGGGCTGCGGGCACGAGCAGCAGCGCGATCGCCGCGACGACGAACTGCACGTTCCTCGTCTGGACGGCGTCCTGCCGGGCCTCCTCGAGCGCGTCGTCGCGAGCGTCCGCGAGCTGCTCCTGGAGGGTGCCCAGCTGGCCGTACATCTGCAGGAAGGCCTCGTCGACCGGCCCGTTGACGACCGACTCGTTGAGCTCGGCTCCCTGCGCCCGCGCCTTGAACCCCGCCTGCTGGTCCGACAGCGAGCGCCACCGGGCCGCCGCGTCCAGCGCCCGGGTGACCTGGTCGCGCAGCTCCTCCTCCAGCGGCGGGTCCGCGTCGCGCACGTCGGCCACCAGCTGCCGGCGGGACGCGTCGTAGGCGGCCATCGCCTCGGTGCGGGCCGTTCCGTACCGTTCGAGGCGCTCGAGGTCGGCGGCGGTGACGTACAGCTCGTGGGTGGACTCCACGACCACCACGTCCTGCTGCATCTGCTCGACGTGACCGAGCAGGTCGCGCTGGGGGTTCAGGCTGTCGGCGGCGTTGTCGGCGCGGGTGCTGCCCAGCATGCTGACGAACAGCACGACGGTGAGCACGAGCACGACGACGAGGAACGACAGCCCCATCACCGACACCCGCCGCTGCAGCGACGTGCGCGTCATGAGGCGGTGCCAGGCCCTCGCCGCGGCGCTCAGGCTGCTCACCCCCCTCGTCCCGTGCCCATCGATGTCGTTCACGCGAGTGGGTCACACCTTGTCACCTCCGGCCGGGGACGCGCTCACACCCCTGCCCCGCACCAGGGGTGGTCGCGCGTTCCGGCGGGCGCCGCGTCGCGGAAGGGGGTAGGGGTTGATCCGTGAACGACGCACTCCGCTGGCCCCGCGGCCTGGTCCTCGTGCGGCACGGGCAGTCGACGGGCAACCTCGCCGACGCCCACGCCCACTCGACGAACGCCGAGGTCGTCGACGTCGCCGAGCGCGACGCGGACGTGCCCCTGTCGGCGCTGGGCGCCCGGCAGGCCGCCGCCGTGGCCGACTGGCTGGCCGAGGACCCGCAGGCCCCACCGACGCCCGACGTCATCGTCAGCTCCCCGTACACCCGGGCTCACGACACGGCGCTCGCCATCGCCGACGGGCTGCGGCGCAAGGGGATCGACCTGCGCGTACGCACCGACGAGCGGCTGCGCGAGCGCGACCTGGGCTGGTGGGACGGGCTGACCGGCGCGGGGGTGCGGGCCCGCTTCCCCGAGGAGGCGGCCCGGCGGCAGCGGATCGGGAAGTTCTACTACCGTCCGCCGGGCGGGGAGAGCTGGACCGACGTCGCCCTGCGGGTGCGCAGCGTCCTGGCCTCCCTGCGCGAGGAGTACGCCGGGCAGCAGGTCCTGCTGGTGTCCCACCAGGCCGTGATCATGAACTTCCGGCTCGTGCTGGAGGACCTCGACGAGCGCTCGCTGCTGGAGCTGGACGCGACCGAGCCGCTGGCGAACTGCTCGGTGACGGCGTACCGGGCCGTGGAGGGGGGCGTGCGGCTGGAGATGGCCGGCGACGTCACGGCCGTGGCGGACGTGCAGGTCACCGACGACCCGGTGGACGAGGAACCCGTCGACGAGACGCCCAGCGCGGCGGAGAAGGTGGGCTGAGGTGGGAACCGACCGGGACGCGGTGACGGTCACCTCCACGGTGCTGCGCGAGTGGCCGCTGCCGCCGCCGGGCACCGGCAAGGAGGCGCGCGGCCGCACGGTCGTCGTGGGCGGCAGCGCCAAGACCCCCGGCGCGGTGCTGCTGGCGGCGGAGTCGGCCCTGCGCAGCGGCGCGGGCAAGCTGCAGGTCGCCACGACGGCCAGCACGGCACCGGCGCTGGGCGTGGCCCTGCCCGAGGCGCTGGTGCTGGCGCTGCCGGAGACGGCCGAAGGCGGCATCGACCCGGTGTGCGGGCAGCAGGACGACGAGCTGACGAGACTGGTCGAGCAGGCCGGTGCGGCGCTGCTGGGCGTCGGCGCCGTCGGCGAGCCGGACGTCCGGCAGCTGCTGGAGACGGTCGTCCCGCGGCTGGAGAACACCGTCGTGCTCGACGCGCTGGGGCTGGCGCCGGTGACGGCGGACGTGACGTTCCTGCACCACCTGCAGGGGCAGGCGGTGCTGACGCCGAACCTCAACGAGCTGTCGATCGTGCTGGGCGCCGACGAGGACGAGATCACCCGGGACGTCGGCGGGGCGGCGCTGGAACTGGCCCGGCGCAGCCGGTGCGCGGTGGCCGCCGGCGGCGGGGAGTCCTGGATCGCCGCACCCGACGGACGGCTGTGGCGCGACGCCTCCGGCGGGGCGGGACTGGGCGTGTCCGGGTCCGGGGACGTGCTCGCGGGCATCGTCACCGGCCTGTGCGCCCGTGGGGCGGACCCGGTGCAGGCGGCGGTGTGGGGCACCCACCTGCACGGGCGGGCCGGTGACCGGCTGGCCAGCTCGGTGGGGCGCCTGGGCTTCCTGGCCCGCGAGCTGCCCGGGCAGGTGCCGGCCGTGCTGGCCGAGATCGAGGTCTGAGCTGAGCCTGGAGGTCAGACCAGCAGGGCGGCGGCGCTGGGGACGACGTCGGCGGCGGGGATGTCCAGACGCCAGGTCGTGGAGGAGCGGTTGTCGCAGGCGTCGGGGTCGCCGGCCGGGCCGGCCCACGTCTGCGGCTGCGCGGTGACCTTCCAGGCGTGGTTGCCGCGCTGGCGGGCGCGGGCGGCCAGGCCCTCGTCACCGGCGCGGGTGGCGGCCGAGGCGATCACGTCGACGGCGCGGCCCAGGGAGCGGGCGTCGTAGAAGGCGATGGTGCAGCCGGTCTCCACGACGGAGGTGGAGACGAGGATGCAGCCCGACTCCTGCAACGCCGCGTCCAGGGCGGCCACGGCGGCCGTCTGCTTGGGAGCACGGCGCGGGGCGGGAACACGGTTGGTGGCGGTGCTGCGGGCGGTGGTCACGGACATCCGGGAGTACTCCTCGAGTGACGGCTACGGCCGGGTGCCGCAGGCTCCGTCGACTCGGCCCGACACCCAGTGAGGCCATCGGTTGGTGTTCCTTGCGGCTTGAGTGTAGGCACCCGAACGGAGTGCCGGTGACCGCGGTACCCCTCTGTTCGCCTGCGGCGCAAGAAGATCGCAACGACACTGCGTCGTAGTTCGAGGATGTCGGACGCGAGGGGCCACCCGTCCCCCACCCGTCCCCCCACCTGTCCCCCCACCTGTCCCCCGCGCGGCCGCCCGGTCCCGGTAGGCTGCCGTCCGAGCCTCCATAGCTCAGGGGATAGAGCATCGGTTTCCTAAACCGTGTGTCGCAGGTTCGAATCCTGCTGGGGGCACCTCGTCGGCGCGCGCGTTTCGGCGCTTCCCGCTCCGCTCGCCTACCCTCCTCCAGGCACGAGCAGGACACCGGAGGACACATGAGCAGCATCCGCGAGGACCTCGCGCGCGCCCACCAGGCGTTCGCCCGGCCCACGCTGGCCCTCCTGCGCCGCCCGAGCGGTCCCCTCGTCGTCGCCGTCCTGACGTGCGTCTTCGCCGGTCAGCGCACCCGCGTGCCCGCCGACCGCTTCCACGCCCAGGTCCACGGCCTGCTCGGTGAGCTGGCCGCCCACGGGCAGGAGGTCCCCGACACCCCCGCGCGCGAGCTCGTCCGCGGCTGGGTGCGCGAGCAGTGGCTGTCCCTGGCCCCCACCGGCGAGGAGGGTGAGGAGGAGTACGCGCTGACCTCCCACGCCCAGGACGCCATCGAGTACGTCACCCGGCTGACCGGACGCCGCGTCCTGCTGGGCGAGTCGCGCATCCGCACGATCCTGGAGGCCGCGCGCCGGTGCGCGCTGGAGGCCACCCCCGAGCGGGACAAGCGCATCGCGCGGCTGGACGAGCAGATCCGGCAGCTGACCGCCGAACGCGACCGCCTCGTGGCCGGCGGCGAGGTGGAGCAGGCCTCGCACGAGCAGCTGCTCGGCGAGTACCTCAACCTGGAGGACCTGCTGTCCGCCCTGCCCGGGGACTTCCTGCGGGTCTCCGAGGAGGTGCGCCGCATCCACCGCGAGATCGTCGGCGACTTCCGCGCCGAGCAGCGTCCCTCGGGGGAGGTGCTCGAGGACTACCTGCGCCGGGCCGAGGAACTGCTCACCGGGTCGATGTCCGGGCGCGCCTTCGCCGGGGCCGTGGAACTCGTGCGCGACGAGGCGACGCTGCGGGAGCTGGACTCCGACCTGGCGGCGGTCCTCGCGCACGACTTCGCCGGCGACCTGAGCCCCGAGCAGCGCGGCGCCCTGCGCGCGACGCTGGAGACCATCGGTGAGGGCATCGAGGCCGTCCTGGAACAGCGGCGGCGCCTGTCCGCCTCGCTGCGCTCGCACATCCTGCGTCACGACCCGCTGCGCGACCGCGAGCTCGACGAGGCGCTGCGCGCGGCGGCCGAGCAGCTGACCGGGTGGATCGCCACGACCGGTCCCCGCGCGACCCTCGACCTGGACCTGCCCGTGCCGGCGGCCCGCATCGCGATCGGCACGATGCGGACCCGGTTGCACGACCCGGCCGACGACGCCAGCCCCCCGCCGCTGCGCGACCACGACGACCCTGCCGAGGGCTCGTCCCTGGACGAGCTGCGCCGGTTCGGCGGGCCCGACTTCGACCGGCTGCGCCGCGCGCTCACGCAGGACCGGGACACGGTCGTGACGGGGACGGCCGGTCTGTTCGACGACCTGCCCGAGGACCTGCGCCGGCCGGCCGACCTCATGGGCCTGCTGCACCTGGCCGTCTCCGTCGCCGGCAGCGACCCGCAGACCGCGACCCACCGGGCGGTCTACCGCACGGTCCGCCCCGGCGGGACCGTCCACCGCTACCTGGGCCCGGACCTCCCCCTGGGAACCGGACCCGGCCAGCCGCACCCCGAGCAGGAGATCGACCAGCCCGCATGAGCACGCCCGGCGACACCGACACCGACACCGGCACCGACACCGGCACCGACATCGGCACCGACGAGTTCGGCGACCCCGAGGCCCTCGAAGCGGGCGCGGCGGACGGCGCCGGGCAACCCCTCGACGAGGACGGCCTGTTCCCCGGCGACACCGGGACCCTGGGCGAACCGGTGCGCGCGGTCCTGGTGCAGCTGCTCAAACGCCGCTACGTCTCCGCCGCCCAGCACCCGCGTCCCTGGCGGCTGCTCGTGGAGAACCAGCAGGCGCTGAGGTCCCGGCTCAACGACCTGTTCCTCGACCTGGTCGTCGACCACGACCACCAGGTCGCCTACAAGCAGCAGGCCCCGGCCCGCGACGGCCAGCGGTTCCCGACCCTGCTGTTCGACCAGCCGTGGACCCGTGAGGAGACCGTCCTGCTGATCTGCCTGCGCCGCCTGGCGCGCTCGCGGGCCGCCGCGGGCCAGGGCGAGGTGTTCGTCGAACGCGCCGAACTCGTCGACGAGGTCGCGCACTTCCGGCCGCTGAGCAGCACCAACCAGGCCCGCGACGAGCAGCAGGCCGCCGCCGGCGTGGACAGCCTGCTGCGCCAGGAGGTGCTGCTGCGCACGGGGACCGAGAACCGCTACCGCGTCTCACCGATCCTGGAGGTCCTGCTGCCGGTGGACGTCGTCCAGCGGATCGTGGCCCAGCTGACGCAGCACAACTCCTCCTCCGCCGACGACGCCGCCGACGGGTTCGAGGAACTCGACGAAGAACTCCCCCAGGAGACGATGTGACCGACGGGCCGATGATCCCCGGGCTGGCGCTGGCCGGCACCAGCCACCAGCAGTGGCACGTCGCGCACGTCCAGCTGGTCAACTGGGGCGGTTTCGACGGCTACCACCGCATCGAGTTCGACCCCCGCGCCAACCTCATCACCGGCGCCTCCGGCACGGGCAAGTCCACCAGCCTCGACGCCTACATCGCCGTCATGATGAACACCACGACCGCGTTCAACGGCGCCAGCAACGACGCCGTCACGGGCCGGGCGCGCTCCTCGACGCAACGCAACCCGCTGTCGTACGTGCGCGGCAAGCTCGACGAGGTCCTCGACGAGGACACCGGCAAGAACCGCGACGCCACCCTGCGCGGCCGTGACGCGAACGGGAACCCGGCCAACGCCTGGTCCGGGCTGGCGTTCACCTTCCGGCACACCGGCGGGCAGACCGTCACCACCCTGCGCCTGTACTTCGCGCCGGCCTCGGCCAAGGACCCGCGCGACGTCAAGGACCACCTGGCCAGGTTCCGCGGGGACTTCGACCTGAGGCTGGTCGAGCCGTTCGCCGAACGCCGGTTCGACCACCGGGCGATGCGCCGGCAGTTCGAGGGGCTGGACTTCTACGACTCCTACTCCAAGTTCGCCGCCGACGTCCACCCCCTGCTGGGCATCGGCGCCGACGGCGACGGTTCGGCCGCCATGAAGCTGCTCGGGCGCATCCAGGCCGGCCGCGAGGTCGTCTCGGTCGACCAGCTGTACCGGTCGATGGTGCTGGAACGTCCCCGCACCTTCGAGGCGGCCGACTCGGCGATCGCGCACTTCGCCGACCTCGAGGCGACCTACGAGACGATGAAGACCGCCGAGGAGCAGATCACCATCCTCGGGGAGATCCCGCGCCTGCACGCCGAACTGCAGGGCGCGCGCGAGGCCATCGCCCTCGTCGACGCGCTGAACGCGCGGGGTTCGGCCGACTACAGCGCCTTCGGGTTGTGGGTCGCCCAGACCGAACGCGACCTGATCGAGGTCGAGGAGCGCGAGGCCCGCAGCGCCGTGGAGACGGCCCGGGGTGAGCTGCGCGAGGCCAAGGCCGCCCGCCTGGCCCTCGACGTCCAGGTCAACGACACCCGCCAGCTCCTCGACACCCAGGGCGGCGGGGCCCTGGAGGCCCTGGGCCTGAAGCTCAAGGCCGCCGAGGCCGAGCACGCCGACGCCGAGACGGCGTGGCAGCGCTTCGCCGAGCAGACCCGGGTCCTGGGCGAGTTCCCCGCCGACGCCGCGGAGTTCACGGCCCTGCAGCGCGCCTCCTCGGACTTCCTGCGCGAACTGCCCGCGACGCTGCAGCGCCTGGACGAGCAGGGCGAGGCCCTGACCGAGTCGGCCGGCCCCGACGTGGTCGACCGGCAGGAGCTGTGGGAGGAGAAGCGGTGGTTCGCCCAGCGCTCCGACCTCATCCCCCGCGACCTGGACCTGACCCGGACGCTGATCGCCCAGCAGCTCGGCGTCGAGGCCCACGACCTGCCGTTCGCCGCCGAACTGCTCGACGTGCAACGCGAGCACGAGCAGTGGCGCACCGCCGCCGAACTCCTGCTCGGCTCCTTCGCCCGGACCCTGGTCGTCGACGGGTCGCTGCGGACGGTGTTCCGGCAGCGGGTCGACCAGCTGCGGCTGCCGCGCCGCGTGCAGTTCCGCTTCGCCGAGACCGACCGCCGGCTGGAGGACCTGGACCCGGCGACCCTCGTCGGCAGGCTGCGCCTGAAGGAGGACTCCCCCTACCGCGGCTGGCTGAGCAGCGTCCTGCCGCAGGACTTCCCGCACCTGGCCGTGGAGGGCCCGGACGCGTTCCGCGACGACCGCGTCCGGCGCATCACCCTGGCCGGGCAGGTGCAGAACGGCGACCGCGGTGCCCACGGCGGGCAGGACGGGCTGCGGATGATCCTCGGGTTCTCCCCCGCCGCGCTGCTGCGCCGCATCGAGGAGGAACTGGCCGCCGTCGACGAACGGCTCGCCGGTCACCAGCGGCGCCAGAACGCCCTCACCGAGCAGCGGGTCCTGCTGCAGCGGCAGGAGGCGGCGCACCAGCGGCGGCTGGAGACCCGGTGGAGCACCATCGACACGGCCGCCTCGGCCGCGGCGATCGCCCGGCGACGGTCGGAGATCGACGCGCTGCTGGCCACCAACGACCAGATCGCGGTGCTGCGCACCGAACGCGACCGGCTCGAGGTCGCGGCCGACCTGGCCCGGCAGGAGGAGGCCGCGGCGAAGGTCGCGCTGACCACCGCCGAGAAGGTGTGGGGCGACCTCGTCGCCCTGCAGGACGAGGTGAACGACCGGCTGGCCGAACTCGACGAGGCCGGCGTCGCGGTCACCCGGGACCAGGCGGCGCACCTGACGTCCCTGCACCAGCAGTACAAGACGGCCGACACGCTGGAGAACTTCCGCCGGGTCCAGCCCAAGATCCGGCAGGCCACCTCGCAGGGCCGGCAGGCGGCCGTGGACCGCGAGGCCGAGGCCGCCGGCCGTCTCGAACGCGCCTTCAAGGCGTTCCAGAGCCGCTGGCCCCAGCCGAACCTCGGCCTGGGCGTCGGGTCCTACGAGGGGTACCGCGCCATCCTCGACGACCTCAGCGGGCAGGGTCTGGCCGAACGCGCCGAGCAGTTCCGGGGCCAGGTCGTCAGCTGGTCCGGCGACGACCTGCTGACCCTGCAGGCCAGGATCCGGCAGGCCGGCGCCGACATCGTCAACCGGCTGGCCCCGGTCAACGAGATCCTCGCCGACCTGCCGTTCGGCCCCGGCGGCGACCGGCTGCACATCGAGGTCCAGCCGCAGGTGATCCCCGAGGTCACGGTGTTCCAGCGGGAGCTGCGGGAACTGGCGTCCGGGACGACCCGGATCGACGACCCGGCGGCCATCGAGGCGCGGTTCGCCAAGCTGCGCCGGTTCATCGACCGGATCCGCGTCGGCTCGGCGACCACCTCCGACCGCGAACTGCTGCTCGACGTGCGCAAGCACACCTCCGTGCGCGCCCTGCGGATCGACGCCACGACGGGCCGGACGCTGAGCATCTACGACCACCTGGGCGGCAAGTCCGGTGGTGAGGTGCAGGAGCTCATCGCGTTCATCGTGGGCGCCGCCCTGCGCTACCAGCTGGGCACGAGCAAGCACGCCCTGCCGGTGTTCGCCCCCGTCTTCCTCGACGAGGGTTTCGTCAAGTCCGACGGCGAGTTCACCGCGCGCGGCGTCAACGCCTGGCGCGGGCTGGGTTTCCAGCTCATCATCGCCGCGCCGCTGGACAAGGTGCCCGCGATCGAACCGCTCATGCAGCGGGTCATCGAGGTGACCAAGACGCGCACGGGCTACGCCAGGGCGATCACGCTGGTGGACGCGGACGAGGTGGCGCCCGACCCCGAGCCGTCGGCCTGACGCCGACCGTGCCCGACGGTGGAAGCGCTCGATCACCGAAGTGGGGGGGGGGGGGGGGGGGGCGCGCGCGGCGCCCGCCCCCCCCCCCGCCGCGGCCCCCCGCCCGCCGCGGCGCGCGCGGCGGCCCGCGTCCCC